>CBFQYI010000425.1:0-4223 GCA_965720825.1 uncultured Chryseobacterium sp.
CAGATTTATTATGAAAGAAAAAGAAGAACTATACTTAAAAGGAATTGAATATTCTCTACAAGAATGGGAGAAAAGTAACAACGTGTCTCAGGTTAAATATTCCGAAAATAAATATAAACAAAGTAGAAAAACAAAGATTTTTCGTCCACAAAAACATTATTCCCTTTTGTATTAAACATGTTCTTAAAACTATTTGATTCAGTTAAAATTACTAGAGGTGCTAAAAATTCTATTATTTTAGATACTAGTACTGGATTTTTACAATTTATTCCAATTGCTCTTTTTGATTTATTATCAAATGAAAATCAAAACTATTCTGTATTAAAAAAACAATTAGATAATGAAAGCTCACAAGTATTAGAAGAGTACCTTAATTTCATCTTAGAGAATAAACTAGGTGTTATTCTAAATTCTAAGAAAGAATTGTCAACTTTTCAGAATACATCAGAATTTAAAGAAACTCCTTCTTATGTTGACTATCTAATTTTGGATGCGAACAATTCTGATGTTTTAAATGGTGTACTAGTACAACAGATTTGTGATTTGAAAATTAAATATATACAAATCAGATTTTCAGAACTGGAATTAAATGATGTAATAAAAGTGATTAGTAAATTAAATTTGTTTAATGATGCCAGTATTAATGAAGTGTCGGTTGTTGTAAATTATGACCCACAATTGGTCACATTTGTCAAAGAAAATCACTACAAAATTTCAAATAAATTTCTTCATTTTATATTGCATTCATCGAATGAACAGGGTACTCAAACTTTAGACCATGTTCATTTAAGTATTATTAAAAATAAAATTAATATTCCTTTAAGTTGTGGACTGATTGATCTAAAAAATATCAATCTTAACCGTAACTTTTATCTTGAAGCAAAGCAACATAATTCCTGTCTTCACAAAAAAATATCAATTGATACAGACGGCAACATTAAAAATTGTCCCTCCATGCCTCAAAGTTTTGGAAATATAAAAGATACAACATTGGAAAGTGCTCTCAATCATCCTGAATTTAAGAAATACTGGAACTTAACTAAAGATAGTATTGAGGTCTGCAAAGATTGCGAATTCCGTTATATCTGTACCGATTGTAGAGCCTATACTGAACAAACAGGCATAAACAATGAAGGCCTCGATATATCCAAGCCTTTGAAATGTGGTTATAATCCTTATACTGGTGAATGGGAAGAATGGAGTATAAACCCTCTTAAACAAAGAGCAATTGAGCATTATAGGATGCAAAATTTTGTAAATAAATAAATTATTGTTTTTGAAAAGGACATTTAGATTTTTTTCTATCTGAATTATACATTTAGGAATATAAAAAGCCCTGCAATTCAAAATCACAGGGTTTATTGTTGAGAATACAGTTTTTTAACTTAAAATCTCACATGGTGCTATACAGATCACCCACGGACATCTTTTAATTCCCGGAGGTGGACAGCATGCTTCGGAACAGCTTACTGCCCCGCCATTAATACTTTTCAACTGATCTCTTGAAATTTTTTTGGAATTTTTCATAGTCAAGTAATTGTGTTAAACGTAAAATTAAGGTTGGTTTCCACCACCGCATCCGTCGTAAGGCATACATTGCCACTTACCACCGATTAAACATAGCTGACCACCTCTGCAGTCAATTCCACCCTTAATTGTTTTCAATTCCTGTCTTTCGATTTTCTTTAAATTTTTCATAATAATTTTTAAGTTTAGTTCAATTCGAAATTAATCAAATTTTATCAACTATTGTAGAATTATTGTAAAAATATTTATTTTTTAATTATTTAATTGTAGGATGTTTTGTTATTATTTTATGGAATTAGGTAAAATAATTTTGCGGAAATAGTTTTTAAAACCAGTCTTTAAAGAGTCCATCTCATTTCAATAAAATCTTGTCCTGTGACAAGTCTGTTTTCAGATGGACTTGGTAATTTTGATTAAAAGTTTAATCCACCAAATCTGATACTATTATGAAAAGTTTATTCAAATTCTCTGCATTGTTGGTTTTAATTATTGTTCTTACGACATCCAAGGTATATGGACAGAAAATAAAACCTTCTGAAAGCGGCTATGCAACCGTTAACGGTATTAAAGTTTACTATGAAGTCTATGGTAAAGGAAAGCCTGTTGTGTTGTTGCATGGTGCCTTTATGACGATTGATCTGAATTGGGGCGAGCTGATCCCGGAATTGTCTAAAAACAGAAAAGTAATAGCACTTGAATTACAGGGACATGGGCATACTCCGTTTTCGGAAAGGAAATTATCACACGCTACTTTAGCCAGTGATGTTACAAAGGTAATGGATTATCTGAAAATTGATAAGGCTGATGTTGCAGGATACAGCTTTGGTGGTGAAGTGGCTTATCAATTAGCAATACAAAGTCCGGAAAGACTGAACAAACTGGTTATTATTTCGTCAACATATAAAACTAACGGCTGGCTGCCCGAAGTCAATAAAGCATTGGAAGGAATGAAACCCGACCTCTTTACAAACAGTCCTATGCATACCGCCTATAATGCTGTAGCACCAGATAAAACAAAATGGACTCCATTTCTGGAGCAGATGATGGCTTCTGCCGGACAACCTTTTGATCTTGGCGATAGTAATATTTCTAAAATTCCGGTACCGGTTTTAATCATAGCTGGTGATAATGATGGACTGGATAAAACAGAACTCTCAAAAACCTATAAATTATTGGGAGGTGATGTTTTTGCAGACATGGGTCCAATGCCAAAATCTCAGTTGGCTATTGCTCCGGGACAAACACACGTGAGTCTGATGATGCAGACGACAATGATTCTGAACTATCTGAATAATTTTTTAAAATAGCTTGAGGATGAATCCAAAATTTGAAGCAGGAATTAATATCGCTATTAAAATTCCCAAAAATAAATATGAAAAAACAGTTGCCTTCTACAGAGAAATTTTGAAATTAGAAGTGGAGGAAAGACCCATTAATAATCCTACTGTTTCCAGAACCCACGAGGTAAAATTCGGGAATAATATTATCTGGTTAGATTGTGTTGACAATTATACCCATTCCGAAACCTGGTTACAACTTACGGTCCCAGATGTAGAAACGACCACAGAATACTTGCAGTCAAACGGTGTGGAAACCTGTGACGAGATTGAAGAACTTCCTGACAACATGCACTGGATTACTGATCCTGCTGGTACGGTGTTCAATTTGCAGCAAAAGAAGTAAAAAACAAAGATTTAATGAGTTGAAGCTCTTCATAAAATTATAGTGGAAGAATTGTATAATTTTAATATCTTTAATCATCAAACCATTAAAATTTTAAAACATTCTCATGCAGACGAAACCATTCAATTTCATTGTGACCTTCTTTTTTCTGGCATTAAGTGTAACAGCATTTTCACAAAAAACTGCCGCTTTGAATTCTTTATTGGACAAAAATTCAGAATTTGTATTCCCACAGACACCTGATAAAATATCAAAAGCACTGAATGTGAAAACTGTTTTTTATGAAGACGCCAATGAAGAAAAATATGCAAAATGGCCAATGAAAACTGGGCTGGAGCTTTATTGTGGTCTTGGAAAAGATAATGTTGTTAATGAGATGTTTTTCGCAACCTCAGACAATAAATCTTTAGTGGTGGAAGGACTTCCTTTTGGTCTTGTCCTGAATAAAAGTACATTACAGGATAGTAAAACCAGGTTTACTAAATACAATGCTAAAACACAAAAACTAGGAGCTGACAGTGAATTTCCAGGTGGATCAAAACTGGTTTTTAAAAAAGGAAAACAGTATGCAACATTGTTTTTTGACAATAAAAATCTGTTGAAATCATTAGGTTTAACACCAACGCTTATTGATCCGGCAGCTAATTAATTGCTGAAAATTACCATCATATCACACCCGTCATTTTTTGATGGGTGTTTTTATTTACCGGATCAGGTACGAAAGAAGAGGGATATAAAAATACTCAATGGTGAAAGTCCTTCATTTATTTCTTTATTTCCTTAGTTCATTGCTTTCTGATTGAATAGCAGACAGGGGTATCATAGCTTTGACCTGTCAATATAAAAACAATTAACAAGATAACAGTATGAACAGAGAACTCATTTTTTTAAGAACATTTGCCTTTACAGCAGTCATTGGAATCGTATTTTTAACAGCTTCAGCCTTTAAGACATCCGGAAATCAGAAATTTACTGAAATAGATGTGGAAAGAATCAATGTCGTCGAAAAAGAC
>CBFQYI010000426.1:0-4214 GCA_965720825.1 uncultured Chryseobacterium sp.
AATATGAGCTACTTTGTACATGGCTTCATAAGCACCATTTACATCACCTGTCGAAAGAATTAATATTTTTTTACCCATTGTTTACATCCATATTACAGGTGGAGTGATGATTCCGTTATCCGTATCTCCGGCAAGGAAATTCTCATGTCCTGTTTCAATGATATTAAGTTGGATTCCACCTTTTATAATATCATACAATTCTACTGACGGAGTATCTATAGCAACCGAAAGTACATAAGTATTAGGTATTAATTTACCTCCTTCAATCTTTATTGTAAAGTCATTTTCATTTTTCTCATCAAATACTTTTCTGGTGATGAAGATTACATTTTCGAACTTATCCAAAATGGCAATATTGACTCTAATGCCTGCACTTACACTTCTGTTGATGAAAGTCAGGTCTATGTTGATATCTTCATTATGTCCGAATTCTGTAGTCTCTACAGACTTATCATTATATACTCTTACCTTTTGAATCTGAGCTTTTTTGCTTATATCTTCTATATATTCAAATTCAATATTAGGCGATAATTCATTGATAATGTAGTTTTCCAATACACTGTTGATATCCCCGCGATGAGCTACCTGTCCGTTTTTCATCAATATACCTGATGTACAAAGCTGCTTAACAGCTGCCATATTATGACTTACAAAAAGAATTGTTCTTCCTTCTCCTTTGGTAACATCATTCATTTTTCCCAGACATTTTTTCTGAAATTCTGCATCCCCTACCGCTAAAACTTCATCTACAATAAGAATTTCAGATTCCAGATGAGCTGCAACAGCAAATGCCAGACGAACATACATCCCGGAAGAATATCTTTTAACAGGAGTGTCAATATACCTTTCAACGCCTGAAAAAGCTACAATTTCATCAAATTTGCTTTTGATTTCTTTTCGGGTCATTCCTAAAATGGCACCATTTAAAAACACATTTTCCCTCCCGGTCATTTCCGGATGAAAACCTGTACCAACTTCTAATAAAGAGGCAATTCTACCATTTGTATATATTTTCCCTGTCGTGGGTTTTGTTACTTTACTCAGTAATTTAAGTAACGTAGATTTCCCCGCTCCATTTCTTCCTATGATTCCTACAGCATCTCCTTTTTCTATTTCAAAATTAATATCACGAAGAGACCATACGTATTCGGAATCTCCTTTTGTAGTTCTGTCATTGGTTTCTCCAATTTTCAGATAAGGATCTTCTTTTCCTCTTACTTTATGCCAGAATCTATTTAAATCATGAGAAAGAGTTCCTGTTCCGACTTGTCCCAGACGGTATTGTTTAGATATGTTTTCTGCTTTTAAAGCCAGCATGTTTTTTAATTTAAATTTTTAAACAGGGAATAATTACACCGTATCCATAAAAGTTTTTTCAACTTTATTGAAAATTACAATTCCTATTGCCATGATGACAAGGATGATAACAGAACTTATGCCTAACATGAGAGGGGAAAAGTCACCAACACCTAACCAGGCATACTTGAAGCATTCAAAAATACCTGTTAAAGGATTATACAAAGCAAGCTTCTTGAAAAATCCTGGTAATGATGAAACCGGATATATCACTGGTGTGGCATACATATATAAACTCACTCCAAAGCCAAGCAGCATGGCAAGATCTTTATACTTAGTGGTAAGAGCAGAAAAAATCATACCCAGTCCCAATGAGAAAAGAGCCATCAATAAAATAAGCAGAGGAGTTGCCAATACCCAAATATTAGGGTGAACCTTTCCTTCACTCAGGTAATATACCCACACAAGAATAAATAAAAGAAACTGTACCCCAAACCGCATCAGGTTGGAGATAACAATGGATAAAGGAGTCACGAGTCTTGGGAAATATACTTTTCCGAAGATTCCTGCATTTCCTGTAAAAGTGGAGGAGGTAGCCAGTAGTGAAGAAGAAAAATAATTCCAGAGAGTAACACCAGCCAGATAAAAGATGAGTGGCGGAGCTCCATCTGTAGGTAATTTGGCAATTCTTCCAAAAATAACCAAATAGACAATGGTTGTTAAAATGGGATTGATAAAAAACCAGATTGGGCCTAAAATAGTCTGCTTAAAGCTGGATACAAAATCTCTTTTTACAAACATATAAACAAGATCTTTGTATCTCCAGACTTCTTTTAGCTTCAAGTCAAATAACGAATGATCTGCATCAATCGTTTCAGTCCACTTCTGTTGTGGTTCATTCATCTGTGTAAGTTTTTGCAAATTTATAATAATTAATTCTTACCGTATCTCTTAGTTTATGAATTTTCATTGTCAATAAAACTAAAAATCAACAACTAATATATTGATATTTGACGGTATGAACAAAAACTATTGGCCATAAAGCCAATAGTCTATGAATTTTATAAATTATATTTGTTATTTTCCAATAAGTTGTTTCAGGTATTCGCCGTATCCGCTTTTACCATATTTGGTGGCCGTTTCAAGCAGTTTTTCTTCATCAATGAACTTATTTCTGAAGGCAATTTCTTCAATACAGCCAATTTTAAACCCTTGTCTTTTTTCGATAACACTTACAAATTCTGAAGCATCATGAAGAGAGTCAAATGTTCCGGTATCCAGCCATGCAGTTCCTCTGTTAAGAACCGCTACTTCAAGTTTCCCATTGTTTAAATAAACATTGTTGATATCTGTGATTTCCAGCTCACCTCTTGCGGAAGGTTTGATATTTTTCGCAATTTCCACGACATTATTATCATAAAAATAAAGGCCGGGGACAGCATAGTTTGATTTAGGGTTTAAAGGCTTTTCTTCAATAGAAACCGCTTTCAGGTTTTTGTCAAATTCCACCACTCCATATCTTTCAGGATCTGCTACGTGGTAAGCAAAAACAACTCCTCCTTCAGGATTGGTTTTGTTTTTCAATAAAGTACCCATTTCGGAACCGTAGAAAATATTATCTCCCAATACCAATGCTGCGGGATCATTGCCTATAAAGTCTTCACCCAGGATAAAAGCTTGCGCTAAGCCATCCGGGCTTGGCTGTACAACATATTCTATATTACAGCCAATTTGCGAGCCATCGCCCAAAAGCTTGATGAAACCTTCCTGGTCGTGTGGGGTAGTGATGATCAAAATATCTTTTATTCCTGCTAAAAGTAGTGTGGAAAGCGGATAATAGATCATGGGTTTATCGTAAACAGGCATAAGCTGCTTGCTTACGGCAATAGTTAGAGGGTAAAGTCTTGTTCCGGAACCTCCGGCTAATATTATTCCTTTCATGTTTTGATGCGTAATACGCGTATTTCTTTTGTGTTATAAATCGATTTTGTTTTGCTATTCAGGTTACGATAAAAAAGTGAAATAATTATTTCAGATTCTCTATTTGTTCCTTTAATAGCTGAGATTTAGCTGTATTGCTTGCTGTAGTAATCCTGATAATTTCCCGAAGTCACATTTTCAAGCCATTCTTTATTTTCAAGATACCAGTCGATGGTTTTTGCCAGCCCTTCTTCAAAAGTTACTGAAGGTTTCCAGCCTAAATCTTTATTCAGTTTTGTTGCATCAATAGCGTAACGTTTGTCGTGGCCCGGTCTGTCTTTAACAAAAGTAATCAGTTTTTCAGAATAGCCTTCCGGTCTTTCCAGTTTAGCATCCATTTGTTTGATCAGTTCTTTTACAAGATCAATATTCTGCCACTCATTGAATCCTCCGATATTATACGTTTCACCGGTTTTAGCTTCCTTAAAAATCTGATGAATCGCTTTGGCGTGGTCAATTACAAATAACCAGTCTCTGGTGTACTTTCCGTCACCATAAATAGGAAGTGGTTTTTCGTTAATGATATTCGAGATACAAAGAGGAATAAGCTTTTCAGGGAAATGGTTCGGACCGTAGTTGTTGGAACAGTTAGATACGATGAAAGGCATTCCGTAAGTATTTCCGTAAGCTCTTACCAAATGGTCGGAAGCAGCTTTTGAAGCTGAATACGGAGATTGTGGGTCGTACGATGTTGTTTCTAAAAAGAATCCTGTTTCGCCTAAACTTCCGTATACTTCGTCCGTGGAAATATGATAGAAAAGATTGTTTCTTTTTTCATCCGGGAATCTGCCATGCGTGTGATCAGGATTTAATGTCCAGAATTCCTTACAAAGGTTCAGAAGGTTAGCGGTGCCGTTTACATTCGTATTGATAAATGCCATTGGATCTGTAATACTTCTGTCTACGTGGCTTTCTGCTGCTAAATGTACAACAGCATC
>CBFQYI010000427.1:0-4203 GCA_965720825.1 uncultured Chryseobacterium sp.
ATTTCCGGCCATATCATACAGCCCATACCCGTTGGCTGAAAATGATTGTACAGGGGCAAGAGTAATATAGCCGTCTTTCTTTTCATTAAGGTAGGGAAATTTTCCTTCCCAGCTGTTCGCTTTAGGAACCCCTGCATTGATGGGTTCATTTCCCCATGGATAAATGTTATTTTTTAATCCGCCCCGTGCTGCAAATTCCCATTCTGCTTCTGTGGGCAAACGTTTACCGGACCATTTACAATAAGCCCGTGCATCATCCCAGCTTATTTGAACTACAGGATAGTTGTCTTTTGCTTCAATATTGCTTGCCGACCCCTGAGGATGCTTCCAGTTAGCTCCTTTTACCCATTTCCACCATTGACTGAAATCATTCAGATTCACAGGTCTGCTTGTGGGTTTAAATACTAATGAAGCAGCTACCAACAAGCTATCCGGAGGTTTCGGTGTACCCTTGGGAAGATTTTTTTTTAATTCGTCCCAATCAGGTTTACGTTCTGCCGTTGTGATATATCCTGTAGCATTTACGAATTTGCGAAACTGTGCATTCGTCACTTCTGTTATATCCATATAAAATGGAGAAACTTTTACTCTATGTTTAGGATATTCGTCTGGATCAGCCTGGCTGTTATCACCTCCCATATCAAATTCACCACCGGGAATCAATACCATTCCTTCCAGAGAAGTATTCCCATTAAAATGGATATGGGAGGAATCTGCAGTTCCTAATCTTTTCGGTACATTCATGCAGGTGTGTCCGGGTTTATCTTCCTCCGGTTTTAAGGTTGTATTTTTACTACAGGAACAGATCAAACTTAATATACCTGTATAAATCATCATCTTTATTATGGAAAACATCATCTCTATCTGAATATTTACAGTTTTTATGACCTCGGTTTACTGTATCTCCATCCTTTTTGAAGCTGTAATGATAATTGACTAACTAATTTTTTAGAAGAAACCTCTTCCGCAATATTTACATTTTCATCAGGATCATTTTTATGATCATAGAGTTCTCTAGCCAGATAGGCTCCGGGTTTTTCAGTTTCCTTATTCCATTCAAACCACTCCACATACCGGTATCTGTCTGTCCGGATGGCATACCCCATTCTTTCAACATTTTGCGCCCCTTTGGCCTTTACTCCATATCTTCCCAATAAAAACTGGCTGTAGGCTGCTGTTTTCCATTTACGCTCAGGATCTGCAAGCAAGGGTCTCATACTTGTTCCCTGAAGATAATCCGGTGTTTTTATTCCGCTCATGTCACATAAAGTAGGATAAATATCAACAAACTCTGTAAGAGCATTGCTTGATTGTCCTTTTGCTTTCACTCCTGCCCCGCTGATAATAAGTGGCACTCTTGTATCAATCTCATAGTTACTTTGCTTACACCAGCTGTTATGCTCTCCCAGTTTCCAACCATGGTCTCCCCACAATACAATAATGGTATTTTCACTAAGCCCTAATTCATCCAGGGCTTTTAACAGCCTGCCTATCTGAGCATCTGTATAAGAGACAGATGCATAGTATGCATGAAGAATTTCCCTTTGCTTTTCGACATCATAAGGTTTTTCCGATGGCAGAGGCAGGTCTGATCTGTCCGTATACCCTCTCAGTTCAGCATCACCATGTACAGCAAATTCCGGAGCATTTTCAGGTATGAATTGATTTTTCGCAAGAGGTATGTCATTTCTGTTATACAAATCCCAGTATTTTTTAGGAGCGTTAAATGGTAAATGCGGTCGATAATAACCTACTGAAAAAAAGAAAGGTCTATCCTTTCCTTTTAATTCTTTCAGCTTTTGAATAGCCATAGTTGTTTGTGCTCCATCATAATACGCATCATCATCAACATCTGCCATTTCCACAGAGTTGGCCTTTGTATAGATAAATCCATAAACATCTGGTTTTGCCTTTCCCATCTTCTGAAGATTAAGCTCTTTTTCCCTCTGAATCATCTTGTTTTTCTCCAGTTGATACACAGCGTCCGGATCAAAGGGATATCCGTTTACGTGAAGCTCTTCATTCCAGGATTTATCATCAGGTAAAGTGTTATGAAAGGTTTTTCCAATTCCCACAGTGTAATAACCATTATTCTTAAAGATCTGCGGAAGCGTTACTACATCCGGCAGGTTTTTCCTGAAATCTGTCTGAAGATCCCACACCCGAACAGAGTCAGGCATCAAACCAGTCAGAAGGATGGCTCTTGAGGGATTACATACTGCCTGCTGACAATATGCCCTTTTAAAGACTACTCCTCTAGCCGCAAGTTTATCCATATTAGGCGTTTTTATAACCTTATTCCCATAAGAGCCCATTTCAGGTCTTAAATCATCAATAGGAATAAATAAAATATTGGGTTTTGTTTGCTTGATACCGGACCTTATACTTTTTTTAGGTTTAGGGTTTTCTTTATGGAAACTTTCACCCTTTACCGCTATACAATTACAAATCACTATAATGAATATTATTTTTAAAAAATTGAAATTCTTCATCAGATATAGATTTTCTTTTTATTGATAAGATTTAGTTGTTATCAACTTATTTTTCACTTCTTTCCATCCTTTTTTACGCTGCTCAGAAAGTTTTTCAAGGATGTCTTTATTTTCCGGATACATGGCAATATTGAAATTCTCTTTCGGATCCGAAGTAGTATTATAAAGTTCCTGCGCCACAAGTTCTCCAGGCTTTTGAGTTACCTTATCCCAATAGTACCATTCTATCAGGTGATAATTTTTAGTCACCATTGAATATCCCATGTAGTTTTTTTTATTAAGATCTATTCCTTCTCCGGCAGGTCTTAAGAATTGACTGAATACAGCTCCTTTCCATTCCACACTATTTTCATTCAGAAGTTTTTTAAAACTTATCCCTTGGAGATAAGCAGGCGTTTCTATTCCTGCGAGATCACAGAGGGTAGGATAAAGATCTACCATCTCTACCAGTTCATTACTTTTACTTCCCGGATTTTTCATTCCAGGTGCGTATACAATAAGTGGAACACGAGTATCATTTAAATAATTAGTCTGCTTGCCCCAGGCGTTATGTTCCCCTAGTTTCCAGCCATGGTCGCCCCATAGTACAATAATGGTATTGTCCATTAGCTTTTGTTTTTCCAGCTCATCTACGACCCGTCCGATACAGGCATCAACATAACTTACAGAAGCATAATAACCATGTTTGAGCATTCTGGCTTCCTTTTCCGGCATTCGGAAGTAGGCAGGATGTTTTACGTATTCCAGGTCA
The DNA here is from genome assembly GCA_965720825.1 of uncultured Chryseobacterium sp. Taxonomy (GTDB): domain Bacteria; phylum Bacteroidota; class Bacteroidia; order Flavobacteriales; family Weeksellaceae; genus Chryseobacterium. The sequence continues at coordinate 3,244 of CBFQYI010000427.1, forward strand.
TAACAAGCAGTCATCTCTCTTTGGTTATACATGGCCATACTTGGTGCGTTGAACGGAATAAAATTGTTATCTGCCATAGGTATTTGCATAGGATCATAAATATCCCAGTACTTTTTGGGAGCTACAAATGGCAAATGTGGTCTGAAATACCCCAATGCAAGGAAAAAGGGCTTCTTTTTATTTTTAATACGGTTAATAGTCTGAATGGCAAGTGATGTCTGAGCTCCGTCGTACAGCGAATCATCAGGACAGTTTGCCACTTCTACAGAACGTCCATACGCCCAACCGTTGCCATATCTTTTAGGGTCTTTAGATAATCTTTCCAATCTTTTGGCGGCAAGCTCAGATTTAAGTTCTCCGCTGAAATAAAAAGATTCAGGATCTCTGTCTATCATATTTTTAACGGCATATCCGTCAGGACGGAGATCCGGTTCACGAAAAGAGATAGAATCAGGCATGTGATTATGAAAAATCTTTCCGATAGACACCGTATGATAATTAAATTTTTCAAATTGCTGAGGAATTGTTACCACATCAGGATGTATCTTACGAAATTCTTCTCCCAGCACCCACACTTTAGTGGAATCCGGCCGTAAGCCCGTTAAGGCACTTGCTCTGGAAGGAGCACAAACAGCTACCTGACAATATGCGTTTGTGAAAGTTGTACCTCTTCTTGCCAGTTTATCGATATTGGGTGTTTTAATGGTTGAATTACCATACACTCCCAGTTCCGGCCTCAGGTCATCAACTACAATAAAGATTACATTGGGTTTGGATCTTTTTTGTGATTGTCCCGCAATGATTGTAAATGGTAAAATCAACAAAAGAACAGCTATTGATTTTAAAGTTGAAACTCCGAACATATCGATTGGTTTTAAATAATCAGCCTTGCAAAAATGTCATCTATATTATGGCAGTAGAGAAAAGATTTCCAAGGCTGTTTTATTCTATTAAACACTG
>CBFQYI010000428.1:0-4203 GCA_965720825.1 uncultured Chryseobacterium sp.
TTAAAACTGGTGATCAATATTTTAAGCTTTTTAATTCAAATAATGCAGAAATTGACTGGTGATTGAGGTTGTGGAAAACATAAAATAAATTGAATTTTTTGAGAATTGTGTAAAGTTGGTTATGGGCTGTTTAAAAAATGATTTAAAATGTGTTTCCGGAAAGGGAGTTTTGCATTTATTAAACTAGTTAAATGCACAGGATTTCTGTTCACTGTAATTTAGCATCAAAATTAAAAGACATGGACAATAGAATTTTAGGTCTGCATCATATTACTGCTATTGCAGACAACGCCAAAAGAAATTTAGATTTTTATACCAAAGTTTTAGGCGTAAGACTGGTAAAGAAAACCGTAAATTTTGACGATCCGGGAACGTATCACTTCTATTTCGGAAATGAAAATGGAACTCCGGGAACAATTCTTACGTTCTTTCCGTGGGAAGGAATAGGAAAAGGAACCAATGGAAGCGGAATGGCTACTCATATCGGATATTCTGTACCGAAAGGAAGCCTGGACTTCTGGAAAAATCATTTACAAAGCTTTAATGTAACCACAGAAGAAGGCGAAATATTTGATACCATTCCGGCAGGTAGAAATGCAGCGGGAACCAATCACCACATTGCATTCAGAGTAAAAGATGATAATGTTTTGATGGAATATCGCGAGAAAGCTTTATCAGCAGGATTAAGCATTACTCCGAAAATCAACAGAGTCTACTTCTATTCACTGTATTTCCGTGAGCCGGGAGGTGTTTTGTTTGAAATAGCAACCGATAATCCGGGATTCACTGTAGATGAACCTTTGAATGAATTGGGGACCAACCTTAAACTTCCTGTTCAATACGAAGGAATGCGTGAGAAAATACAAGGAGTATTGCCGAACTTATCATAGATCATCGGTCATATTTTATAAAGATGCTAATTTTGAATTAAGAATTAAAAACAAGAAAAATGGAAAGAACAGAAATAGTTTTAGAAGGAAGAAAAGGAGAGATTCAGCTTTTCTCAGACGATCATAAAGCAGGTAAAATGGATATTTCAGTGATTGGAAAAAAACTGACTGTTTACCATACCGAAGTGAACCCGGAATATGAAGGAAAAGGTTTTGCCAAAATTTTACTGGAAAGACTGGTTTCCTACGCAAGAGAAAACGAATTAAAAATTCTACCGCTATGTCCTTATGTTCACGCTCAGTTCAAACGTCATCCGGAAGAATATAATGATGTATGGTTGAAGGAAGAGCTTTAGTGAGTTTGAGAGTCGGGTTTCGGGTTTCGGGATGCGGGATTTCGAGATTCGAGTTTGAGAGTCGGGGGAAGAGGGTTTGAGAGTCTTGAGCTAAAAAACAGAAGTGAAAGACAAAAGATGAATAAAGTTGCTCTCGACCTTATCAACCCGAACCCCGAATCTCGAAATCTCGCATGTTATCATAATAACCAATTAACAAATTCAAGACAATGAAACTTATCACAGGATTGCATCACGTTACGGCAATTACCGGCAATGCACAGGAAAATATAGACTTTTATACCGGAGTTTTAGGACTTCGTTTAGTTAAAAAAACAGTCAATTTTGATTACTCAGATGTTTATCATTTTTACTTTGGTGACGAATACGGAACACCGGGAACGATTATGACTACTTTTCCCTATGGTAAAGATCTGATCAATGGCAGACATGGTAAAGGAATGCTCAATACAACGGCTTTTTCAGTTTCTATCGATGCTTTGGATTATTGGATGAACCGTCTGGAACAATTCAATATTCCTTTCAAACAGCCGCAGCAAAGGTTCTCTGATGAAGTTTTCATTTATCTTGAAGATTTTGACGGATTGGGATTGGAATTGGTTTTTAATGATAAAGACGAAAGAAAAGGATATTACAACGGCTATATTCCTAAAGATTATGCAATCAAAGGGATTCATCATGTGGAAATCTGGCAGGATGCTTATGAAAGAACGGCTGCGCTTCTTACTACTCAGATGGATCATAAAGTCATTAAAGAAAGTCCTGACAGATTGAGATTGGGAACAGAAAATATGCCCGGGAAATATGTAGATATGCTTTCTACCCCAAATGCTTTAAAAGGTTTAGCAGGAAGAGGTACCGTTCATCATGTGGCTTTTGCTACTCCTGATGCAGAATCTCAGCTTGAAATGGTAAAAAGATTAAATGCATACGGATTGGAGCATACCGAAGTGAAAGACAGAAAATATTTTACTTCCGTATATTTTAAAGAACCGGGAGGCGTTTTGTTCGAAATAGCAACTTCAGGTCCAGGTTTCGATGTAGATGAAGAAGCCGCATTTTTAGGAGAAGATTTGCAATTGCCACCGCAGTTTGAAAAAAGAAGAGAACGTTTGAAAGAAGTTCTTCCCAAAATCAATTATCCAACAGAAAAATTCAGATAGAAATAATGAGTCATATTTTAAATATAAAAACAACAGGAATACCATTGAATAAGGCAGAAAAAGCTTTGATCATGGTTCACGGGCGTGGAGGAAGTGCTCAGGATATTCTGAGTTTGTCCCAGCATTTGAATGTAAAAGATTATGCTCTGTTAGCCCCACAGGCTTTGAATCACACATGGTATCCTTTTTCATTTATAGCTCCGGTAGAACAAAATGAACCGTGGTTATCATCAGCCCTTGAAATGGTTGAAGAAACTGTAAAAGCGGCTGTCAATGCAGGAATTAAACCCGAAAATATCTACTTCTTCGGATTTTCCCAGGGAGCTTGTCTTACCCTTGAATTTTTAGCCCGAAACGCTCAGAAGTTTGGTGGAGCAGCTGCCATTATTGGTGGCGTGATTGGAGATAAAATCAACCGTGAAAATTATAAAGGTGATTTTGCAGGAACTCCAGTTTTCCTGGGAACCAGCAACCCTGATTTTCATGTTCCCATAGAAAGAGTATATGCTACAGCCAATATTTTAAGAGAAATGAATGCGGAGGTAACAGAAAAAGTATATGCCAATTTCGGACATTCTATTAACGAGGAAGAAATTGAAATAGCGAATTCAGTTATATTTAAATAGCTTAACCACAAAAGTCACAAAAGATTTGATAAGTAAATATTGAACTCCTGAAAAGAAAACTTAAGTTTTATAAAAATCTTTGATTTTTCTCTCATGTGATCTTTATATTGTATATTATTAAACTTTACAAACATTTTAAAATAAAAACTTTGTGACTTTTGTGGTTTTTACATTTTAAGTAACCAAGTGAAGTGGAGATTCCTACGGAATGACAAAGTATGAGGATTAACTATCCATACAGATTGTCACTCCGTAGGAGTCTCAATAAATAAATTAACATTCAGTAGCGCTGGGCTTTAGCCCGCCAAACAAAAAAACATTGGCTTTAGCCCAAACCTGAATAACCAAAATCTAAAAACTAACCTCTAGTTTCTAACTTCTAAAAAACATGCACGAACAACTCCTTTTAATCCTGGGACTTTTATTACTCGTTATGCTGCTGGTCATGCTGGCACAGCGGATTAAGATTGCTTATCCCATTTTTCTGGTACTTGCCGGATTGGGGATTAGTCTTATTCCCGGAGTACCTGTTTTAAAACTGGATCCGGAGATTATATTTCTGATTTTCTTACCACCACTTTTATACGAAGCGGCTTGGTACACGTCATGGAATGATTTCTGGAAATGGAAACGTCCCATCAGTCTCTTGGCTTTTGGGTTGGTATTTCTGACTTCTTTGGTTGTTGCTTACACTTCCCAAATGTTGATTCCGGGGTTTACGCTGGCATTAGGATTTTTATTGGGAGGAATTGTCTCACCACCGGATGCTGTTGCAGCTACAACGGTTTTAAAAGGATTAAAAGTTCCCAAACGTACGATTGCCATTCTGGAAGGAGAAAGTTTGATTAATGATGCTTCTTCACTGATTGTTTTCAGGTTTGCTTTAGCCGCAGTAATGACAGGTGCTTTCTCAATGCATGAAGCGACTGGACAGTTTTTTCTGGTAGCGGGAATGGGTGTTGTTGTAGGAATTGCCGGTGCCCATGTTTTTTATGCCATTCACCGTTTTTTACCCACTACACCTGCTATTGATGCGGCACTTACTGTAATGACTCCTTACATTCTGTTTCTTTCTGCAGAGCATTTTCATTTTTCGGGAGTGATGGCTGTAGTGAGCGGAGGATTGTTTATGTCTTTCCGTGCTCATGAAATTTTTAAAACAGGAACC
>CBFQYI010000429.1:0-4185 GCA_965720825.1 uncultured Chryseobacterium sp.
GATTGAAAAAAATGACCTTTGGTTTCTTTACACCTACTATCCCAAATTCGACAGGAATTTCAGAGTCATTATTGAACAAAAATTTATTGAACTGCAAAATCGGGTGCTTCAAAATATAAGTTCAACGGGAGAAGAGAAATATGAGTTTTTCCTCAAACATTATCCTCAGCTGGCCAACCGGCTTCCCAATACACAGATCGCTTCCTATCTTGGAATCACACCCCAGTTTTTAAGCAAAATCCGGCAGCGAAGAATAAAAAACTAATTTTTATATGAAACTAGTTTCATCATTTGCCTTACCAAATGTCAAGAAGAGTTCTTAAACTAGTTTGTCTTTTTTTGAATGGCTTTCCCACTAATTTTGACATAGATAATTTATTAAAAATCAAAAGAAAATGGAAACATTAAAAAAAGTGGCCGTTATCGGTCTTGGTAATATTGGAAAAGCAATTGCAGGTGATTTGGTTAATAATAGCCGTAACGTGATTGTAGCATCAAGAAATGATGAAGAGTCTGCGGGTTTTGCAAAGCACTCGAATGGTTTTGCCCAAAGTATGGATATTGATCAGGCGATCAATACCGCAGATATTATTATTCCGGCAATATGGTTTGGAGCTTTCAAAGAATTCTTCAATGATCATGAGGAGCTTCTGAAAGAAAAAATCATTATTGACGTATCCAATCCTATTGCTCCGGATGGAAATGGCGGATTTAAAAAGATTATCGGAGAAAAAGAATCTGCAGGAGAGCTCAACAGAGCTGTGCTTCCTCAGGGAGCTAAGCTGGTAAAAGCATTTGGAACATTGGGTGCAGAAAGTCTTGAGGGAGCTTCCAACAGTAATCCTGAAAAAGCAGTATTGTTTTATGCTTCAGATGATACCTCAGTTGACAAAGATGTAGAAGATGTTATTAGAAATGCAGGATTTGATCCTTTAAAAGTAGGAGGGATTGATCAGTCGATCCGTATTGAAGTTTTTGGAGATCTGCATGAATTTGGAGCACTGGGAAAAACGGTAAGTCTTGCGGAAGCTCAATCAAAGTTATAGAAAATACTTACTCAATTTATACAAAAGCCGGACTGATAAAGAAGCCCGGCTTTTGTATTATAATTTATAATGGCTAAACATGGCCTATTTTCTTTTGATCACCAATTACATTAAGAGTAACTCCAAAAAGGATTAAAGTAATTCCGATCAGCAGATTAGGCGTAAATTTTTCATGAAACATCAAGACACTGATCAATACAGCGACTACAGGTTCCAAAGCTCCTAAAATAGCAACCGGAGTAGAACCTATATATTTAATAGCAAATACCAGACATAAGCTGGAAATAACCGTAGTCAAAAATGCGAAAATAAGAAAGTTAATGAAAACTTCTGTTGAAGGAATAACAAACGATTCATTTGCCATCAAAGCTTTGGTCATAAAGAACATTGACGTAAAAAGCATCGAAAAAAATGTAAGCTTAAATCCTGAAACCTTAATATTCGATTTGTTGACAATAACCATATATAATGCATAGAACAATGAACTAAGCATGACAATTCCCAATCCTGCAAAATTGATTTCCAGTCCGTTTCCTTTTAAACATAAAACAATGACTCCAGCGAAAGCAAGAAGTAAAGATGCTCCCGATAGCCTGGTCAATCTCTCTTTGTAAAAGAAAAGCATGATGAGTGCTACAATAATCGGGTAAATAAATAAAACGGTAGAGGCAATTCCTGGCGTGAGGAAATCATATCCTAAAAACAGAAACTCCGAAGAAAGGGCATAGCAGATTCCAAGGATGGCCAGAATTAAGGCTTCTTTTTTATTGATTTTAAAACTTTCCCTGGAATACAGCAGATATCCTCCCACCATTAAAGCTGAAAAGAAAAATCTGTAAAACAACGTGATGTCCATTGAAAAGTGTGCCTGCTTAACAGGCAGGATAAAAATAGGAATCAAACCATATGAAACGGCTGATAAAATTCCCAGTGTGTAACCTCTAAGTTTCATTTGCTTTATAGTTATTAAACAAAAAAGCCACTGAATCAATCAGTGGCTTTCTTTTATTTTTTAAGATTAAATCGGTTTAAAACTTAATCCTTGTTCCTGCAGTAATTTTTGCTCCTGCTCTTTGTAGTAGCCACCTACTAATTTATCATGAATTGCTTCAAACGCTGCCAGCGTTTCATTGATCTCTGCATCGGTATGAGAAGCGGTAGGAATCAATCTTAAGAGAATCATTCCCTTCGGAATGACCGGATATACCACCACAGAGGTGAAGATACCGTAATTCTCTCTTAAATCTTTTACCAATAGAGTAGCCTCTACAGGAGTTCCCTGCATCATTACCGGAGTTACACAAGTATTGGTGTCTCCAATATTGAATCCTCTTTCAGTAAGTCCGTTCTGTAGTTTGTATACATTCTCCCAAAGTTTAGCTTTGATCTCAGGTCTTGATCTCAATAGCTCCAGTCTTTTTAATCCTCCGATTACCATTGGCATCGTAAGAGATTTTGCAAAGATTTGTGATCTTAAGTTGAACTTCAGGTATCTGATGATTTCTTTGTCACCCGCAAGGAATGCTCCGAAACCTGCCATAGATTTAGCAAAAGTTGAGAAATAAACATCAATCTGATCATTACAGTCCTGCTCTTCACCTACACCAGCACCTGTTGTTCCAAGAGTTCCGAAACCGTGAGCATCATCTACCAACAGTCTGAACTGATATTTTGATTTAAGATCGCAGATCTCTTTGATTTTTCCCTGTTGTCCTCTCATCCCGAAAACACCTTCTGTAATCACAAGAATACCTCCTCCTGTTTCTTCAGCTACCTTGGTTGCTCTCTGAAGGTTTTTCTCAAGACTTGCCATATCATTATGCTTGTAGGTAAATCTTTTACCGGAATGAAGTCTTACTCCATCCACGATGCAGGCATGAGAATCCATATCATAAACAATAACATCATTTCTGCTTACCAAAGCATCAATGGTAGAAACCATTCCCTGGTAACCGAAATTCAATAGATATGCTGATTCTTTTTTTACAAAGTCTGCCAACTCTCTTTCCAACTGAAGGTGCTGATCTGTTTCTCCAGACATCGCTCTTGCTCCCATTGGATAGAACATTCCATATTCTGCAGCCGCTTTTGCATCCGCTTCTATTACTTCAGGATGGTTACACAATCCTAAATAATCATTGGCACTCCAGAAAATTACTTCTCTCCCCTGAAATTGCATTCTAGGGCCGATAGGTCCCTCTAATCTTGGGAAAATAAAATAGCCTTCACCATAATCTGCAAATTGTCCAAGTGGTCCTGGATTTTCTTTTATTCTTTCAAAAATATCCAACATTGTATCGTAATTTTTAAGTAAAAAAGCCTTTTTTGTCTGAACACGCAAAAGGCTTTATTTGTATCGTGATTTTATTCGTTCTTATTTGATAAACTCCGTTTTGAAAACTTCGTCGTAATTGTGAACACAGTTGTTGACAAATCCCTGTTCAGCCATCCATTTATCACTGTATACTTTAGTGATGTATCGGGAACCGTGGTCAGGATATATTAAAACAACTATATCATTTTCTGTAAGCTCATGAGACTGGGCATATTGTATCAATCCCTGTGTTACAGCTCCGGTAGTATAACCTCCCATAATAGCTTCTTTCAAAGCAATTTCACGGGTTCTGTACGCGGACATTTCATCATTTACCCTTATAAACTCATCCACCTTGTCGAAAAGCAGGGCGGAAGGGATCAGGTTTTTACCCATTCCTTCGATCTGATAAGGATGTACATCTTCTTTGTGAATTTCTCCTGTCTCGTGATAGCTCTTAAGGATAGAACCATCTGCATCTACACCAATAATTTTGATGTCAGGATTTTTTTCCTTCAAAAACTTGGCGGAACCTGATAGTGTACCACCTGTTCCTGTACAGGCAAAAAGGTGAGTGATCTTACCTTCTGTCTGTTCCCAGATCTCAGGACCTGTCGTCTGATAGTGTGCATCAATATTAAGTTCGTTAAAATATTGATTGATGTAAATAGAATTAGGAGTTTCCTGAGCGATTCTTTTAGCTACTTCATAATACGATCTCGGATCATCCGCCGGTACATTGGCCGGGCATATATACACCGTGGCACCCAATGCTTTCAGATAAGCAATTTTTTCAGGTTTTGTTTTATCACTTACCGCAAGAAT
>CBFQYI010000430.1:0-4180 GCA_965720825.1 uncultured Chryseobacterium sp.
ATCACTTAATGTTCCCTGAAAAGTATTCCCTGCTTTATTAGCATATCCGGTGGAAAGTATAATCCCTTTACTGAAAGGAAAGTTGGTATTTGATTTATTAAAATATCCCCAGCTACGGTTCTGGTTGGTGGCAGACAGGTTGGGGGAAACCGTTACATTGCTTACAGTAGAACTGGTACAAGTAGTCCCTCCTGATATAAGAACATCATTGATCAGCTGAGTTATAGGATAGCCGGATTCCGGGTAGCTGGGTGCATTTACATCGATGAAGACACCTGCCCTCAAAGAAGCAGCTTTAGGTTTTGCAGCAATTTCTACCCTTCCTTTATTTTGAGCCAAAACAAAGTTCCCCATGAAAGCTAAAAATAACGCTAAAAATAAATTTCCTCTCCTCCTATTTAACATTTTATATTATTTTGAACAAAAATACTATTTTTTTTAATTGAAATTCAAGTTAACACAATTTACATTATTACTAACGCAAATTTATTTATATTAGAATATCAACTCTGTTTATTTTAAAATAATAAAAAAAGACTGACGAAATAGTCAGTCTTTCAGTTATAGTTTAAATTATTCTATATTTTTAAGTAATATCCATCCTGTTTTCACAGTAAGTTCCTTACTCGCAGGATCTTCGAAGGTTACCTGATACCAATACGTTGAAGTAGGAAGCTTTTTGCCCTGGAAATATCCGTCCCAATATGGGTTGATCTTCGCTGCTTTGAACACTTCTCTTCCATATCGGTCGAAAACCTGCCCGCTGAAGTCTTTATAATTAACCACCCCGCTGAAATCAATGATATCATTAATATTATCACCGTTTGGAGTAATTACATTTTTCATCACGAATGTAAAGAATTCAAGGAAACCTACACAGCTTGTAAATTTAACCCTAACTCTGATCGAAATGACTTTATTTTTAGGCACATTATTAAATACATTGGAAGACTGCCATGTAACTCCGTTATCTACTGAATATTCCAGAATACCATTACTTGGATTGCTTGCTGTAACGATCATAACTCCATTCTCACTATAATCCACTTTTATTACTTCAGGGATCACGGCTTTAATCACCTGAGTTTTGAACTCTTTTGAACAAACGCCGTTGCTGATCGTTACCGAATATTCTCCAGGAGTAGCTACTGTAATGCTCTGACTTGTTTCACCAGAACTCCACTGATAGGTATATCCTGGACCTGAACCTGCATCCAGAACAATTTTATCACCCTGGCAGATATGTCCTCCTTTTAAGTTTGAAACAATGGCCGGTACTACTTCAATGGTAATACGTGCCGGCTGAAGAGATTTACATCCCTGAGCTCCGATAGCATATACAGTGTAGGTAGTAGTCTGGGTTGGGCTTACCGTTCTGATTCCTCCGGTAGTGGCTGCTGAATCACTCCATTCATAGGTCACACCACCCGTAGCTGTAAGCAAAACAGATTCACCCGCACAGATTTTTAATCTTGGTGCTGTAAGTAAAGCCGTTGGTGTTTCTTCTTTTCTTAAGGTTAATGTTGCAATCTTACTACAGAAAGCTCCATTGGAAACCAGTACATATAATATCTGTCCATCTGTACCCGCATAGTTGGTAAGATTGGTGATGTAGCTGTTATTTTGAGCCTGTGCATCAGCCTGATTCGCATAAAAACGGAATACTGCTCCCTGCGTTGTACTGATCAGAGGTTTTGCTGTTTCCAGATTAAAACTGGTAATTGCAGGTGTTGTACAGAGCTTAAGTTCAGCATTCTGTACGGTAGGGCTCGTTCCTCCGATAATGGTAATAGTAGCTTCGCTTGGACACTGATTCCCCGGAACCATTACTTTTACAGTATAAACTCCCGGTTGGGTAGCTACATACACCGCACTGGTTGCTCCTGGAATAGCCACTCCATCTTTATACCACTGATAAGTCATTCCTGGAATTGCTGCTACCTGTGCCTTTAGCTGTTTCGGGGTATTATCACACATATTAATACTGCCTGGTAATACGACTCCTGCTTCGTCTACAATTTTAATTCCCACATCAAAAGATCCTCCTTCCAGGAAAACCGCAGAATCATGGGAAGGGTCTTTTGCATCTGCCAATACCATTTTGAAATGATAAGTCTGTCCCGGAATTACATCTGCAATCGCTGTTAAGGGAGTTGTTCTTCCAAAATAATTGATCACTAAGTGCGGATTCGCCAATGCTCCAAAATAACTTGCATTGATAGGTCCACAACTGAATCCGTTTCCAGCAGGAACAATATTGGTAGCACTTACAGGCCCTGCACCTCCTGGTAAAATGGCAAGATTAGTATAGGTAGGATCTCCAACTTTCTTTAATAAAAGGGCAAACGCATCAGAATATCCTGTACAAGGATAGTTGGACGTATATTCGTCTGAAACGAATATATAATTAAATTTTACCTGGTTTGAATTCGGAACGAAATCAAATTCAAGGGCTACTGCATCAGTTAAGCTGACATTGGCTCCGGTAGCTGCTACAAGATCCGCATCACTTCCTGTTCCCACAGATTGTCCAACAGCAGCCACATAATTATTCCCTGCTTCGGAAGCATATCCTGTAGTCAGGACAATTCCGTCCGTAAAAGGGAAATTGGTTGTTCCTTTATGAAAATATCCACAGAATCTGTTGCTGTTGACTACTTCATGATTAGGAGACACAGTAACGTTGGTAACATTGGCTGTTGTACAGTTGGTACCGCCATTGATCAAAATATTCTTAACCAACTGCTCCGGCGTATAGTTTGAAGGCGTATAAGGAGGTACATTCACATCAATGAATGCTCCTGCCCTGAGAGCAGCCGCAGAAGGTTTTATTCTTTCTGATTTTCTGACAGGTCTCGTTTGAGAAAATACAGAAGCAGAAATCAATAAAAAAGAAAAAAGGAAAAAATAGTTTTTTAGTCTATAGATTAACATTTTGTTTTCATTTGTTCAAATGTAGCAAAAATAATTATACTAAATCAGCCTTTAGCATTACTATTTTATAAATAGAACAATAGATTCACAACATTTTTTTCTTATCGTTACATTTTCCATAAATCATTAAACCCAAAAAATTCAGACATAAAAAAACAGATCAATGCTATTGATCTGTTTATATTTTAATTGTCATTATTCCTCTGCCAATTTATCATCTTTTTTCAATTGGTCTATTTCATTCTGCAATTGAGAGATAATATCTTTTAAGGCCTTTATTTCGTTCTTGTTCGAGCTTACATTGCTCTTGAGTATTACATTTTTCGCTCTTTCATTGTGGTCTTCTTCATCTTCGTCCTCGTTGATTTCTTCAATATCCTCACTGATTTCCTCGATATCTTCCTGGATATCTTCAATATCCTCGTTGATCTCTTCAATGTCTTCACTGATTTCCTCAATATCCTCGCTGATTTCCTCAATATCCTCCTGAATGTCTTCTATATCTTCCTGGATATCATCAATTTTCTCGTGGCTTTTATTCACAGACATCTGAATGAAGATTGCCAGATAAATAGCTTCCAGGGAAAGTACCGTCGTCAGGATAAGAAGCATTTTATCAAAATCAACAATATTTAGCATCGGAAACAAAAACGAAGTAAGAAATAAGAGGGTATGCACAACCAGAGACTGGATAGATCCTATCCATGATGTAATGCTGTCTGCTATTTTTTCAAGAACTTCTGTTTTTTCGTTATATTTTTTCATCCTTTATATTTTTACAACAGTTCCTTTGTCACTCCTAATCCAAACAATGCAAAGTCATATTTTGCAGGGTCTTTTTCATCAAATTTTCTGATGGTAATATCAATCTCTTCTACTGTTTTCAAATCATTCTGTGTTCGGGAAACCAAGCCTAATTTTCTGGAGATGTTTCCGGTATGCACATCCAGAGGAATAGAAAGATTTTTCTGATCTATATTCTCCCAGATACCAAAATCTACTCCCCTTTTATCTTTACGCACCATCCATCTCAAAAACATAATAATCCTTTTGGCAGAGGAATTTTTATAAGGTGAACTGATGTGTTTATGACTTCTGTGTTTTTCTGTTTCCAGGAAACCACTTCTGAATCTTTCTATCGCGTGCAGAAAGTTATTCTCTGTTTTGTTGACTTCAAATAGATTTTCCAGGCTTTCATTTTCTTTATAAATTCTGTTGAACTGTCTGATGAAATAGGAAAAATCCT
>CBFQYI010000431.1:0-4171 GCA_965720825.1 uncultured Chryseobacterium sp.
CTGTAGGATTTTCCCTGGGACTGTAATCTCTGCAATTCCCCAGGATCTGAAATTTGATGGTGAAGATACGCAGGTAATTATCGGTGACGAAACGACAATCAGAGAGTGCGTTACTGTAAACAGAGGTACAAAGGCTTTAGGATATACTAAAATAGGAGCGAACTGTCTTATTATGGCTACTTCGCACATCGCCCATGATTGCGTCATCGGAGATCATGTTATCATTGTAAACGGTTGTGGTATTGCTGGGCATGTAGAGATTGGAGATTATACGGTAATGGGAGGTTTGTCAGCCGTTCACCAATTTGGTAAAATCGGAAAACATGTAATGATTTCCGGAGGTACTTTGGTAAGAAAAGATATTCCACCCTATGTAAAAGTAGCAAGAGAACCTATGTCTTATGCGGGTATCAACTCTGTTGGTTTAAGAAGAAGAGGATTTACCAATGAAAAGATCTTTGAAATCCAGAAAATCTACAGAGCAATCTTCCAAATGAAGATGAACGTTTCCCAGGCTATTTCCCATATTGAAAAAGAAATGCTTCCAACGGCTGAAAGAGATGAGATCTTACAGTTTATTCAAAACTCACCAAGAGGTATCGTAAAAGGATACGGAACCGGTAAAGATAGTAATTAAGAGAAAATGCTAAAAAGCAAATTTGCAAATCTGCCTGTTTGCTTGCCAGCCAATAAAATTTAAGTAAAAAAAGATAATATATATTAATGGCAACAAGTAACGATATCAGAAAAGGTCTTTGCATCGAGTATAGCAACGATATTTTTAAAGTAATCGAGTTTCTTCACGTAAAACCAGGAAAAGGACCTGCTTTCGTAAGAACAAAATTAAAGTCTGTGACTAACGGTAAAGTAATTGATAATACTTTTTCTGCCGGACACAAAATTGATGAAGTAAAAGTAATCACTAGAAAATTCCAGTATCTTTATGATGATGAGAATGGATTCCACTTCATGAACAATGATGATTTCTCTCAGCTATACATCAATAAAGAAATGATTGAGAACGCTCAGTTTATGAAAGCAGGTGAAGAAGTAACCATCATTTTGAAAGAAGCTGATGAAACTCCACTTTCTGCTGAACTTCCACAATCAGTATACCTGGATGTTATCGAAGCTGATCCGGGAGTAAAAGGAAACACGGCAACAAATGCTCTTAAAAATGCGATCGTTGAAACAGGAGCAAGAGTAATGGTTCCTTTGTTCATCGAACCGGGAGACAGAATTAAAGTAAGCACTGAAGACGGTAGCTACTTAGAAAGAGTGAAATAATAAATAAAATTTACATAAATTCGGTTTGCATCAGCACTCCGAATTTTGTTTTATAAGAAAATCTATTGTTATGAGATTCCATTCTCCGCAAAAGCTTAAAACGATTGCAGATTTAATAGGCTCAGCATTTGTAGGGCCGGAAGATTTTGAAGTATTGGGAACTAACGAAATTCACATGGTAAAGCCAGGTGATATTGTTTTTGTGAATCACCCTAAATATTATGACAAAGCATTAAACTCTGCAGCCACTATTATTTTAATTGATAAAGAAGTAGATTGCCCGGAAGGTAAAGCTCTTTTAGTTTCTGATGATCCTTTCAGAGACTTTAATAAAATCAATACCCATTTTACCAGAATCTATAATTTCACAGAAGAACTACACGACGTGGAAATAGGAGAAGGTACAAAGATTCACTCTTCAGCAGTGATCGGAAACAATGTGAAAATCGGGAAAAATACCCTCATCTTTCCTAATGTAGTCATTGGTGACCGTACAGAAATCGGAGATAATGTCATCATCCAGTCCAATACAGTTCTAGGAGGTGATGCATTTTATTACAGAAAATTAAATGGAAATTTTGACCGTCTGATTTCAGTTGGAAATGTTGTTATTGAAAATAATGTAGAAATTGGAAATGGCTGCACCATTGACAGAGGAGTTACAGACTCTACCATCATTGGAGAAGGTTCTGTTTTAGATAACCAGATTCAGATAGGTCATGACACCGTTATCGGAAAAAAATGTCTGATTGCCTCTCAGGTAGGAATTGCAGGATGCTGTATCATCGGAGATGAGGTGACGTTATGGGGACAGGTAGGAATCGCTTCCGGTAACAAAATTGAGTCAGGATCAGTGCTTCTGGGAAAAACAGGTGTAAACAGAGATCTTGAAAAAGGAACTTATATCGGGATGTTTGCAGAAGATTTTAAAACTTATCTGAAAAAAGAAGTAAAACTGAGAAATCTCAAATAAACAATTCCAAAGGTTTTATTTAAAATCAAAGAAATTTGAGTAAATTTGTGAGCATTAATAAAATAATAAATAAATTAAAACAACAATAAAATGTCAATTTTAGTAAACAAAGATTCTAAAGTAATTGTACAAGGATTTACAGGGAACGAAGGAACTTTCCACGCTGGTCAGATGATTGAATACGGAACAAACGTAGTAGGTGGTGTTACTCCAGGAAAAGGAGGTAGCGAGCACTTAGGAAAGCCGGTATTTAACACTGTAGCTGACGCTGTTTCAAAAGCAGGAGCAAACGTAAGTATCATTTTCGTACCACCGGCATTCGCAGCAGACGCTATCATGGAAGCTGCTGAAGCAGGAATCAAAGTAATTGTATGTATTACTGAAGGTATTCCTGTAGCTGATATGGTAAAAGTAAAATCTTACATCGCTGACAGAGACTGCAGATTAATCGGACCAAACTGCCCTGGAATCATTACTTCTGAAGAAGCTAAAATTGGTATTATGCCAGGTTTCGTTTTCAAAAAAGGAAAAGTAGGTATCGTTTCAAAATCGGGAACTCTTACTTACGAAGCTGCTGACCAGGTAGTAAGAGCAGGTTACGGTATCTCTACTGCAATCGGTATCGGTGGAGACCCAATCATCGGAACAACAACAAGAGAAGCTTTAGAACTTTTCATCAACGATCCTGAAACTGAAGCTGTTGTAATGATCGGTGAAATTGGTGGAGGTCTTGAAGCTGAAGCTGCAAGATGGTACAAAGCTAGTGGATCTACTAAACCAGTTGTAGGTTTCATCGCTGGACAGACTGCTCCAAAAGGAAGAACAATGGGTCACGCAGGTGCTATCGTAGGTGGTGCTGAAGATACAGCTCAGGCAAAAATGGAAATCATGAGAGAAAACGGTATCAACGTTGTTGATTCTCCTGCTGATATTGGTGCTACTGTAGCTAAGATTCTAGGATAATATAAAACCCAACATATGAAAAAACTTTTATTAGCCTCAGCTTTAACTCTTTCTGCTTTATCCTTTGCACAGGTGCAATGGAAAAGTACAAGATTTGGAGTAACAGGAGGTTTAAACTACTCCAGAGTATCTAACGCCCACAACCCTTCAGGCCCAAGATACACTTTCCAAGCTGGAGCTTTGGCATTGATCCCCGTAGGAAAGGCAAACCAATTCTTTATTCAACCTGAAGTACTGTACTATGGTGCAGGAGAAACAGGAAAAGATAAAGATGCTAAAGGTGTAAATGGTTATGACGCATTATATGCTAATAACTACCTGAGTGTGCCTCTTTATTTCAAAGGATATTTTTCTGAGGCAGAATCAGAATTCTTTGGATTAATAGGACCTAGATTTAACTTCTTGGTAAACCAGAATGTTAAAGACGCTCCTGTAAGCAGACCTTATTATGACCCGGATGTTACTGATCCTAACCAGCCGGCAGGCGTAAATGGTAAGGCAAAGAGCTTTAACTGGGGACTTGGACTGGGAGTAGGATATAGCTACAAAAGACAACTTGAAGTGGCTATAAAATATGACTTAGGTCTAAGTGATACCTATCCTGGTCTCGCTAAAGAAACCAAGGGTACTGATAAGAAAAAATCAGAACAGGTAATTGCTCTTACTTTAAGCTATATATTCAAATAGAATATTTCAGAATATAAAAAATCCCGGAAACTTAGTTTCCGGGATTTTTTTATTGATAGGATTAGCAATTTTGCCCTTTTACTTCTTACCCTTTAATCCATTTCCAAAGCTCTTTTAACGTAGCTTTATTTCCGTACATTAAAATACCTACACGGTAGATTTTTCCGGCAAGGAAGATCATAAAAATGGTTGTTACCAGCAGTAATGTAATAGACAATGCAATCTGCCATGCAGGAACCCCAAACGGTATTCTGGCAATCA
>CBFQYI010000432.1:0-4127 GCA_965720825.1 uncultured Chryseobacterium sp.
CTCTAGTTGCCCATCTTGCAGGAGGAATATCATAATACTCTACCTTTACCACCTCACTGGGTGCAACACTTCGGATCTGCATATCTGTAGCTTCAATCCCGTTGATAAGAAATAGCGTAGTTCCTCCTTTCGTACTGGTAATGGTATTAGCCACCGGATCCAGTTGTAATTCCGGAAGGGTGCGAAGCAGATCTTTTGCGTATCGTGCTTTTTCCAGAGCTTCTTTATCAAAAGTATAAACTGCTTTGTCTGCAAACTGTTTTTTACGCTGGGATTTCAAAATAACCTCCTGAATCTCTTTAGTGGCTACTGTATCATTTTTCTTCTCCTGTGAAAACATAAAGACGCCAAAAAGAAAGAAGATGGTATATATAGTTTTTTTCATATCTGAAGATGAATTATACAATTAGAACAATCAATTCTCAATGTTTGTTACATTTGTAATGGCAAACCGATTAGAAAATGATTAATATGTTTTCTTTAAACTTCTAATTATTATGTTAAGTCCAGCCCGTTTTTTGCTGGTATTTTTTACATCACAAAATATAAAGTCATGAAAAAAGCAGTCACATTAATTCCGTGCTTCCTGTTTTGTGTTCTGGGAGCTCAGGAAATTCAGAACAGCCCGGCAGAGAAAATGAATATTGTCAAGACCAATGTCACGGCCTATGCATTCAGAAATATTAATCTGTCTTATGAAAGAGCCATCAACCAATGGTTTTCTGTGAACATTGGCTTTGGAACGATGACAAAAGGAAAAGTCCCTTTTATCAATGCTTTTCTGAAAGATGAAGATGAAAAAAGATTCCAGAATCTGAGAGTAAAAGCCACTAATTTCACCATAGAGCCAAGATTTTATATTGGAAAAGGCTATGGAAAAGGGTTTTATTTTGCACCCTATTACCGCTACTCAAGTGTCACTTCCAATACTTTTGATTTTTATTATGATTATAATGGTCCGAATGGAGTGACTTATCCAATTCCACTTAAAGGGCATGGAGACACCAAAGGAAACAGCGGTGGTCTGATGGTTGGAGTACAGTTCTTTCTGACAAGAAGCCAGAATCTTGTATTGGATTTCTGGATCGCAGGTGCCCACTACGGAAGCGGAAAAGGTGATTTTACCATGACATCAGATTATGTACTCACACCGGATATGCAGGCACAGCTTAAAAAAGAAATTGAAAACCTGGATATTCCGTTTGTAAAATATACGGTAGAAACCAATGCCAATGGTGCCAGAATAAAGGTAGATGGTCCATGGGCAGGCTTCAGAAGCGGGCTTTCGATTGGATATAGATTCTAAAAACTTACTTTTATACCGTATTGAACCGCTCTTTTCCAGAGCAGTTTGTTTTTTTCTGAAATTTGTATCTTGGATGCCATTATTAAAAAAACTTTTCAGGAAAATAACATTGTATGAAATCAACGGCTATCACCACAGGTCAAAGAATCAAAGCCATTATAGGCGGATCTATCGGAAATCTTGTTGAATGGTATGACTGGTATGCATATGCAGCCTTTGCCATTTATTTCTCTCATTCATTTTTTCCGGATTCTGATCTTAATGCACAACTCATGAATACCGCAGGAATTTTTGCCGTAGGTTTTCTTATGCGTCCTATCGGCGGATGGCTGTTCGGAAGTATTGCAGATAAAATCGGAAGAAAAAAAGCAATGACGCTTTCTGTTCTTCTGATGTCTTTTGGATCTTTACTGATTGCCCTTACTCCTACTTATCAATCCATAGGAATTTTAGCACCATTACTGCTTTTGCTGGCAAGATTACTTCAGGGGTTAAGTGTAGGTGGTGAATACGGAGTTTCCGCAACTTATCTCAGCGAAATGGCGACTCAGGACAGAAGAGGATTTTATTCAAGCTTTCAATATGTCACTTTGATTGGCGGGCAGCTTATAGCATTGGGAATTCAGCTTATTTTACAAAAACTATTGCTCACTGAGGCTCAGCTGGAGGAATGGGGCTGGAGAATTCCTTTTGTAATTGGAGCACTCCTTTCTATTATTGCATTATATCTTCGGGCTAATCTTCATGAAACGGAAGCTTTTGAGAATAAAAAAGCAGTCAACGAAAAGAAAAAAGGAACAGTAAAAGAACTTCTGAAACATCCAAAAGCTTTGCTTACCGTTGTGGGACTGACTTTAGGAGGAACGCTGGCATTTTATACCTATACAACGTATATGCAGAAATTTCTGGTGAATACGGTACATCTTACGAAGGAAGAATCTACCTTGGTTTCTTTCATTTCGTTATTTATTTTCGCCTGCCTTCAACCTGTATTTGGAGGATTATCTGACAAAATCGGAAGAAGACCGCTTCTTTTAGGTTTTGGTATTCTGGGAACTTTATGTACCGTTCCGCTTCTTACAGCATTGAGTACAACCACGTCCATTTGGACTGCATTTTTCCTGATTATGGCAGCGTTAATTATCGTCAGTGGATACACTTCCATTAATGCCGTGGTAAAAGCCGAGCTTTTCCCTTCCGAAATCAGGGCGCTTGGTGTAGGTTTACCTTATGCTATTACCGTTGCAGTATTTGGAGGAACAGCGGAATATATTGCGCTTTGGTTTAAAAAGATCGGATCTGAAGAATATTTTTATTGGTACATTACCGGTTGCATTCTTTTTTCTCTGATTGTTTATGTTGGAATGAAAGACACCAAGAATACTTCTACATTGGATAAAGATTAATATCAGAAATAGTATAAAAATCGAGCGCCGCAGAAAATCTGCGGCGCTCGTTCTATTTTTTAATGATAGGCCTGTTTAAATTTTTCAATCATACTATCCAGATTATGACGCTGGACATAGATACTTTTTACCTCTTCATACCTCGGTGATTTGTAGAAAACCTCGTGGAAATCCATACTACCGTTTCCTACTTTTACAACTTTTTGTACTTCGATATTCAACTTTCTTAATTCGTCTTTGAAGACTTTAAATTCATCTTGGATACTACTGCTCATTAATATTTATAGTTTTTTAGTTAAAAATTCCATCCACCCCTTAAAATGTTAGGGGTAACCTCTCAAATTCCGAATAAAGTTAGTAAATTTATTGACACAAAGTAACACTTTGACAATATTTTATTATTTTTTTTACAAATAGTAAGTCGATATTATTCGATTGATGCATATTTCGTATTTTTAACCTCACAAGAAATTGTAACAACCTTATACAAACCATGAATATTAAAGCATTTTTCTCTTTATTTTTCTTAGTCCTGCTTACTTTTCTGCATGGTCAGAAAATGGAATTCAAAGCACCGGATTATGCTGCTATTCAAAAAAATGTTGAGGATAAAAATTCAGAATTCTATTATCCGAAACTTTTAAAGAGGTTAAAACAGAACGATACGCTTCTTACCAGCAATCAATACCGTCATCTTTACTTCGGATATACCTTCCAAAAAGACTATCAACCTTATAAAATTGGAAAGAAGTCTGAAGAAGTTGCCAAATATTATCGTGGAGAAGGTATTTCACAAAAAGATCTTTCAAAGGGAATCCAGTTGTTTTTAGCTGCTTTGGATGAAAATCCACTGGATCTTAGGGCCATGAATTATCTTGCTTATTTGTATCATTTGAATAATGATGATGCCACTGCAGAAAAAATTGCGGGAAATTTCCATGGATTATTAAATGCTATTCTGACCTCGGGAGATGGACTGACATGTGAAACAGGTTTTCACGTGATTGCTGTAACAGATGAATATGTTCTTTTAAACAGGTTTCAAATGGAAACAAAATCCCAAAGTCTGAAAGGAAAATGTGATTACCAGGAATTTGAAAAGGACAAATACAAAGTTCCCGGATTTTATTTTGACATCAGCAGATTCTATGGAAGGATATTAGACTAATAATTTTCTGATATTTTATTAATATTTCACACCATTTTATTATTTAAAAATAACTGCTACCAATTTTTATAAAAATAAATTTCATATGAGTTTACCCTAAACAAAAGGGTTTGGAAGGAGGAGAAATATTTTTTTTCAAAAAAAATTAAATCTTGTGTAACATTTTTTAAAGGTTCGTCTCTAAAAGACAAATAAACTTTAGAAATCATGAAAAAATTCACATTCCTTTTGATCATCATGTTATTTT
>CBFQYI010000433.1:0-4123 GCA_965720825.1 uncultured Chryseobacterium sp.
AAGGCTGGTAAGCTTGAGATCTTCTCCTAATTTATTGAGGTTTTTCCTATTAACAATCTTAGATTTCATTTGTGTCAGATATCCCTCATTGGCCTGAGGATAAGTCTGGAACAAATGACAAGAAATAATTGTACCCAAAACAGAATCTCCCAAAAATTCAAGTCTTTCGTAATTGCTGTCTTGATTTTTAGAAGAATTTTTCAAAGAAAAAGCTTCGCGGTAAAGAGCGATATTCTGCACCTCTGTACCCAAAACTTTTCTAAGCTCGGTACTGAGAAAATATTCTCTCTCCGTTAATTGTCTTTTTCTTTTTTTGAGAAGGAATTTAGAAAAGTATTTCTGTAACTCCATTCATTGAATTTAGATTTTCTTAAATAGAACGCAAGCGTTATGCCCGCCAAATCCAAAAGTATTGCTCATGGCTACTTTTACATCTTTCTTAACAGCAGTATTGAACGTAAAGTTGAGTCTGCTGTCAATATTTTCATCATCAGTAAAATGGTTGATGGTTGGAGGAACAGTACCATGAATAATAGTTCCCAATGCAGCGATAGCTTCAATAACACCTGCAGCACCTAAAAGGTGACCAGTCATTGATTTTGTAGAATTAATCTGAATGTCATAAGCATGCTCGCCTAATAATTTCGAAATTGCATTGGATTCTGCGATGTCTCCTAATGGAGTAGATGTACCATGCATGTTGATATGATCTACTTCATCAGCAGTTAAACCTGCGTCTTCCAAACAGCTTTTCATTACCAGATAAGCGCCAAGGCCTTCAGGATGTGGAGCAGTCATGTGATGTGCATCAGCACTCAGACCTCCTCCCAGTAATTCTGCATAAATTGTAGCACCACGTTTTACGGCGTGCTCATATTCCTCAAGAACAATACATCCTGCACCTTCACCTAGTACAAATCCATCTCTGTCTTTGTCAAAAGGTCTTGAAGCTGTTTTAGGATCGTCATTTCTTGTAGAAAGTGCCATCATTGCGTTGAATCCACCGACACCACTTGCTGTAACGGCTGCTTCAGAGCCTCCGCACACAATAACGTCTGCTTTTCCTAACTGGATCAGCATTTTGGAATCAATTATAGCATTTGCTGAAGATGCACATGCAGATACAGTAGTATAGTTTGGTCCGTGAAAACCGTACTCAATAGAAATGTGTCCAGGAGTGATATCCGCAATCATTTTGGGAATAAAGAAAGGGTTGAATCTCGGAATTTCCGTATTGGCCCATCCTAAAACTTCAGTTTCAAAAGTCTCTAATCCTCCGATTCCGGAACCCCAGATTACACCAACTCTGTTTTTATCTACATTGTCTTCAATAATTCCGGAATGCGCTACTGCTTCTCTTGCAGCAACAAGTCCCAATTGAGTATTTCTGTCCATCTTTTTAGCTTCTTTCTTATCGAAATGCTGTAATGGATCGAAATTTTTTACCTCGCAAGCGAACTTTGTTTTAAAGTTTGTGGCATCAAAAAGAGTAATCGGAGCGGCACCGCTCTCACCTTTCACAAGATTTTCCCAGTATTCTTTTGCATTATTTCCTATTGGTGTTATTGCTCCAAATCCGGTTACAACTACTCTTTTTAATTCCATAAACTTTGTTTAATTTCTTTTTTGTTGAAGAATATTATTTATTTACTACTTCTTCGATGTAAGCGATAGCGTGTCCTACAGTAGTAATTTTTTCAGCTTGGTCATCAGGGATCTGAATGTTAAATTCTTTTTCGAATTCCATGATAAGTTCAACTGTATCTAGTGAATCAGCTCCTAAATCGTTAGTGAAGCTAGCTTCAGGAGTTACTTCTGTTTCTTCAACGTCAAGCTTATCAGCGATGATAGCTTTTACTCTTGATGCAATGTCTGACATAGTAAATTATTTTTTTAATTGTTAGATGGTGCAAATATATAAAATTCTTTACGATAAAACATTTTTTTAGTCTTTTTTGTGGACCAGAAGCTTTCATTTTAGATTGTTTAGCTTTAGTCTTTTCGTTTTCAGTGGGTTATATTTTGAAGAGACGGTAAAGGATAAAGTGCTTCAAATTAACAAAGTTTGATATGAGCAGGAATTCTATCTTCTTGCCAACAAAACTAATGTATGAATTGTAAATTGTCTGAGATTTATAATCTCTTATAAACGAATCTCTACTTTCCGATCTTTTTGATGAGAAATGAATGGAAACTTAACTTTCTTTAGGCTGATTAATCCTTTTCTTTCGTATAATAAATAGGTGCAGAAAAATCTGGAACTCTTACCATTACTGTATCATTCTTTTTTTGTACTCTAAACTCATTGAGTCCAATATATTCGTTGCTATTAGGTTTTTTTCTTGCAATGCTATAGTAATATAATGTATTTGAGATTCCTTCATCTTCAACAGTCATTATTAAATCTGTTGTTTTTGATTTATTTATTTCATCACTATAGCTTGCATTGTCAGGTAATGAAATAATGTCGTCATGAGTGAATTTTATACGTTGTACAGGAGCTGTGCTATGAGCTTTCCAAGACCAGACGCCTTGTATCCAGATTGGAGGATGAAAGTGCTTGGTTTGGGTGGGTATTTCTGGTTCTTTATTAGGGGGGAGTAAATTGTCATCACTTCCAGAACAATTTATTATTAGAAATAATATTGCTAGAAGAGGTATTAATACAATGCTTTTTGTCGTTTTCATAAAATGGTATTATTAGTTTTTTTGATAAAATAAAATTCTCTTTATCAGGAATATTGGTATAAATATATGGATTATTAACTAAATATATTTTAGTAGATAGGTGGAACCTATGATTTCTAATAAATAAACAAGAAAATAAAAAACCGCTTAATTTGTTTAAGCGGTTTTTTTGTGGAGTTGGAGGGATTCGGCATTTAGAATCAAAACAGCCTCCTATGTGTTTTAAAGCATTATTGCTTTTTTATAAAATGCTGTATTTTTTACTCTTTTTTTACTCTTTTTACTCAAATGTTCGGAGTGCAAATATAGAAAATATTACCAATTATCATCGGTTTTTGCATACTTAGAAACATCAAAAATATCATTAAAAGTATAATTTAGCACTTCTGAATCTCTCTTTAAAAATCCATTCTTAAATTCATTTGATCCTCTTTTTAATGCTACTTCTTCTAAATTATTTCTAGTTTGAGCATCACTCATTGTTGCAATTGATAAGTAGGTAAAATCATACATTATATTATTTGCAGTAACCCTGTATTTCCCATCTTTTAAATCAATAGAGACTCCGCCAGTAAAAACTCCATTTCCTATATACATTGACATGCTTCCGGGACTGTATCCCATATCTCGATATTTTGCTTTTAGGTCTTTAAATTTAAGCGTGATATTATTTTCATTTGCCGACATATCATAAAAATAACTGACTGCTTTAAGTTTGGCTAGTATTTGTTCGGGCGTATAAGTTGTCTCATATATTTTTTGCCATGAAATTTTATTGTTTTCGGCAATAAAATTATCCTTTTGCGCAAAACAGAATAAAGGAACTAACATTAAAATGTAAAATAATTTTTTCATGATTAATTTTTCTACAAATATAAAAATTAAAAAATATTCACATTTTACGGAAACCCGTAATGTTTTGTCAATAAAATTTATAATATTTGAAAATATTTATTACACATTGTTTAGTGTGTTAAATAAAATATTATATTAGCTGATCATGAAAAAGTGATAAATGATAATAGTTGTCGTTTTGGAATTGTTATTTTTGCAATGAATTAAAAAACAGTTATCTATGAAAACGAAACTAATTATTTTGACTGCAGCAGCAGCAGTTTTACTTTATTCATGTTCAAACGACCGAGATGAAGAGGTAAGAAAGGATGCAATTGAAAAGGTCAAAGCTAGTAACCAAGGAAAAATTAAGTTAAACAAGTCAAGTCTACAAAGTAGAGATACGGAATCCGAATCTGCAAAGGATACAATAGTTATCCGAAATTCAAATAATGTAGGCACAGGCATAACCCCTGCACCAGAAGATGGAAACGAAGTCGTCGATCCAACCAAACCAGATAAACCATGGTAGGATAAAAGCTATAACACAAAGAAGGGCAACAATACTTGTATTGTTGTCTTCTGTTCTTCCCTTTCTAAA
>CBFQYI010000434.1:0-4115 GCA_965720825.1 uncultured Chryseobacterium sp.
TCCTCACTTTTACCAGCACATAATTCAATTCCCTGTTCTTTCTGAGCTGCAGGGTCAGGGGCTCTAGCTTCTGCCGCAGGGAATACATCCGAAAATCCGGTATCACTCCGATGATCTTCCATCTGGGTTTTGAACTATCTGAAGGAAACCGGAAGACTGTATAAGTTTTTTATCAGAGAAGATTTTTTTATTCCGAGAAAAGAATACAATCGTTACTGCCAATGGGTGATTGAACAGCTTCCACAATGCCGTTTCTCTACTCAGGTAGTGGATATTACTTATGAAGATGGTTTATATCATGTAACTACGATTCACACTAAAACCAAAGAAACTACGGTTTTCAAAACGGAAAGACTGATTTTAGGAACAGGGACACAGCCTCATATTCCTTCTTTCATTCCGAAGGATGATTCCCGTGTTATTCATACCAGTTCTTATCTGTATAGAAAAGAAGAGCTTTTGGCTCAGGGTAAAAAAATAGCGATTATCGGTTCTGGCCAGAGTTCAGCAGAGGTTTTTTATGATCTGCTTCAAAACAGGAATGAAGAAACACAACTGGGATGGTATTCCCGTCCGGACAGATTTTTCCCTATGGAATATTCTAAGTTGACGCTGGAACTTACTTCACCTGACTACGTAGAATATTTCTACAACAGAAGTGAATCTGCAAGAAAAACCATTTTAAGCAAACAGCAAGCTCAGTTTAAAGGAATCAATTATGATCTGATCAACGATATCTATGATTTTATTTATGATCTGAACATTGACAACGCTGATCCTAATCTTAAAATTATTCCTAACAGTCAGCTGAATAGAGTAGACAACAGTAATCCTGACTTCATCAATCTTGAGTTTACCCAACTGGAACAGGAAGTACCTTATGATCAGGAAGCGGATTACTTGATTTTGGGAACAGGATATCGTTACCACGAGCCTGCATTCTTAAAGAATATTCAGGATAGAATCAAGAGAGATTCCAGCGGATTGTTTGATGTCAACAGAAATTATTCAATAGACCACAACGGAGGAGAAATTTATGTGCTTCATGCTGAAGTTCATACCCACAGCTACATTTCTACGGATCTGGGAATGGCTGCGTACCGTAATTCCTACATCATCAATGATATTCTGGGAAGAGAGCATTATAAAATTGAAAAGAAAATTGCTTTCCAGGATTTCGATGTAGAAAAATATGCTGATTTACCAACTGCCAAAATTTAATCAAAAAATGAACACCAACTTAAAAAATACAGTAAACCAGGAAAACTGGAATCAGGCTAACAGAAACTTAATGGCCAAAACCATCGCAGAATTGATGCATGAAGAGCTTCTAAAGCCTGTGGTAACCTTTGAAAATAAAAACGGATATACTGTTTTTACCCTTGAAACCGGAGTTGAAAATATTATATACAGCTTCCGCGGACAGGAAAGAATGATGGATTACTGGCATATTGATAAAGACAGCATTACAAAAACAGAAAACGGTGAAGATTTGTCTTCAGTAGATGTAGCGGCTTTCTTTCTGGAAATGCAGACTGTTTTTGACTTAGATCCTTATACCATTGCAAGATACACGGAAGAATTACTGCATACGCTGTATTGCGATGCTTTAATCTTATCAAGAGGAGTAATGTCATCAAAAGATCTTGCGGATGCAGATTATCAGACGGTAGAGCATAATATGACCGGACATCCATGGGTAATTGTAAACAAAAGCCGATTAGGTTTTTCTCCAAGAGATCTTAAAACATTTGCCCCTGAAGCCGATGAAAATTTAAAAGTAATCTGGCTGGCTTCTCATAAAAGCAGATCGTCATTCCAGGCTTTGGAACATATTAACAGAGAAGAATTTTATCGTTCTGAAATAGGAGAGGATTTATTCAATGATTTTCAGCAGCAGTTGTTGAACAAAAGAAAAGTTGTTGAAGATTATCACTTTATCCCTGTACATCCATGGCAGTGGGAGCATAAGCTTCAGATTCATTTTGCGGGAGATAT
Organism: uncultured Chryseobacterium sp.; assembly: GCA_965720825.1. Taxonomy (GTDB): domain Bacteria; phylum Bacteroidota; class Bacteroidia; order Flavobacteriales; family Weeksellaceae; genus Chryseobacterium. The sequence goes on from CBFQYI010000434.1 coordinate 1,999, forward strand.
TGCTTCCGGACTTTTAATACAATTGGGTGAGGGTAGTGATACGTACAGTCCGCAGCAGAGTATCCGTACTTTATTCAATGTAGATCATCCTAAAAAGAGATACCTGAAAACGGCTGTTTCTATTCTGAGCACAGGAAATATCAGAGGATTATCACCTAAACAGATGAAAATTGCTCCAGCTATTACAGATTGGGTAAAAGGCTTAATTAAAGATGATGCTTACCTTGAGAACAAAGAAACTATTTTCTTAGGAGAAGAGGCTGCCATCACGTATCTGCATCCACAATATGGAGCCATTGCCAGCGTACCTTATCAGTATAATGAATTCCTTGGCGCATTATGGAGAGAAAGTGCTGAAAACTATCTGAAAGAAGATGAGCAAATGGTAACCATGGCTTCTCTGCTTTATGTAGATGAGAGTGGAGTTCCATTGGTTCAGGCATTTGCAGAAAAAGCAGGTGTGAGTATCAAAGAATGGATTGAAAGCTACCTTGATGCTTATCTTACGCCATTATTACACATTTATTACACCCATTCATTATGTGTAACGCCACACGGAGAAAACATTATGGTTGTTTTGAAAAACGGAGTTCCAAAGAGAATCGTAATCAAAGACTTTGTGGATGATATTGTTTTAACGACAGAAGCCAGAGAAAAGCTTCCTGCACATCTTGCAGATGGTTTGATTCAGTCTTCCAACAAAGAAAATATCCCGTTGTTTATTTTGTTGGGAGTTTTTGATGCTTTCTTCAGATATCTGTCGAATGCACTGCATACCTATTCCAACTTTAATGAAGAAATATTCTGGGAATTGGTTCACAACTGTGTAGAAAATTATAAAGCTGAGAATACCCACCTTCAGGAAAGATATGAAAAATATGACCTGTATGTGCCGGCATTCAAAAGATTCTATATCAACAGTCTGCGTCTGAAAAATAACGGTTACAGCGAGAACAAAGCATTTGCCATTCCGAGAAAAGACGGAGCACTGCCTAACCCACTGTATCAGATTGCCAATAAAAATTCAGTAGCAGCAGTATGAGGAAATTCCTGCATATACTAAAAGAAGGAGCGGTTTTTACGTATGGAGCCATAGCCGGAAAGAAAGTTGAACTGACTTCCGGAAGTATCAACCGTTCCATCTTTAGTCTTGCCATTCCCATGGTAATGGAACTTGTCATGGAATCTGTTTTTGTGAGTGTCAATCTATTGATTATCGCAAAATTAGGCGACAAGGTTCTCGGACTTGTGGGAATTACAGATAACTACATCAACTTTGCTTATGCCATTGCAGTAGGTTTGGGGATTGCAGCAGCAACTCTTACCGCCAGAAGAGCAGGTGAAAAAGATAAAGAAGGAATGGGAAGAACAGCCCAATACATCATCTTGCTGGCCCTGTTTTTCGCGGCACTTATTGGTGGTGTTTCCTGCTTTTTTGCATCAGAAATTGTTGATTTTCTTGGAATCAATGCCAGTACGGTAACTGAAGGAGTTTCTTTCTCAAGACTGGTTTTCCTGAGTATCGGGCTTGTAATTCTCCGTCTGTCTGTAAATGGACTTTTCAGAGGGGCTGGTGACGCTGATATTGCCATGAAATCACTTTGGATCTGCCATATTTCCAATATCATTTTTGCAGTGATCCTGGTTTTTGGATTAGGATTTATTCCTGCTTTTGGATTGATGGGATTAGCCTATGCTACAGTTTTATCAAGGCTTTTAGGGGTTTTATACCAAGCTTTTGTATTTGCCACAGGAAAAACCAGCATCAGCATCAGAGTTCCTTTACAGCTTGATATTCCATTGCTGCAGAAAATTCTGAAAATAGCTTTTGGAGGGCTGGTTCAGTATATCATTCCAACATCCAGCTGGCTGATTATGGTGAAGATCATCTCCACCTTCGGAACCACAGCGCTTGCAGGATATATTATTGCCCAGCGTATTGCTTCCGTAGCAACGATGCCTGCCTGGGGAATAGGAAATGCTGCCGGAGTTCTTACTGGCCAGAATTTGGGTGCCGGGGAACCTGAACGTGCAGAAAAAACAGTTTGGAGAGCCGGAACCATCAACATGACGTATCTGGTACTTGTAGCCTTATTCTGGCAGCTTGCAGCGGAATA
>CBFQYI010000435.1:0-4084 GCA_965720825.1 uncultured Chryseobacterium sp.
CCTTCTGCGCTACTGAATGTCTTTCGTTTTTCAGTGGGGCAAAGATAGAAACTTCCCATACACCACGCAACTTTATTTAACATAAATTTCATATTGAAACCATATTTTACCCTAAGCAACTGGAACGCAGTGAGAAAAATTTTAACCAAATAGCTCTTGCATTAAGTGTATTTAAAATTCAATCCGAAATAAAGTGCGTATAATGGACTTTTACGGATTAGTATCCTTATATATTACGCTCAAAAATTCAGCATAGGACTTCTCCAGGCCAATAATATCTCCGGATTTCAGATTCAAACCTCCTACTCCTGAATTATCTGGCTTTACTTTTAGAGATGAAACCTGAAAATAGAGGTTGTCATCGTTAGCTTTTGGCTGAACTTTCACTGTAGAGCCTAAAAGCTTTTTGGTTGAGATGGTATAGATTTCTCCCGGAACAACTTTTAATTTCAAAAATGATCTGGGAGAGATTGTATAGTCTTTACGGTTAATACTTATCTTCTGGTCTTTTTCAGAAGAGGCAAATACATACATCTCACCATGCTTAGCCGCTAATTTTTCTTTGGGTGTATAATATAAAGCGATTTTATAATTGGCAGCATTGAATGCCTGAGGTGTACCATCAACATTTTCGAAAGGTTTTAATTCGAATGTATTGGCGCCAATCTCTTTTGCTTTTTTATACACCAGGGAAAATACGAGTGCATCATCTTTTGAAAAACCCTGTACTTCTACTTCTCCTAAATAAATAGCATCTGCTGCAGCTTCTTTTCTTACTAAGAATTTATCTGGGTTGTCATTTGTTTTTTCAACCTTTGTCATATAAACATTCTGTGCACTCCACAGCTGGATGCATAATACGGAAAAGAGGATTGCAATATTCTTCATATATATAGTATTAGTGTGAAAGGATATCAACACATTCTTCAAGACTGTTTTCCCAATGTTTGGGTTCTATTTTGTAAACTTCTTCTATTTTATCCAGAGACATAGTACTTCTTACAGGTCTTTTGGCAGGAGTTGGGTACTGTTCGGTTGTTAATGGATTTAATTTTACTGATGATTTTGAAAACTCAGCAATTTTTTTGGCAAATTCAAACCAGTTTGTCTCCGGATAGTTTGAGAAGTGGAAAATTCCATAGGTTTTCTGTGGTGCCTCAATAATCCTTATAATAGCTTCTGCCAAATCATTTGCATTAGTAGGTTGTCCAAACTGATCAGCAACGATTCCCAATTCTTCCTTTTGAGAGAAAAGATTTAACATTGTTTTCACAAAGTTCTTATTAAATTCTGAATACAGCCATGAAGTTCTTAGAATGATTGTTTTTGGATTAATTTCGAGAGCAAGCTCTTCTCCTTCTCTCTTTGATGCGCCATATACTCCTATGGGGTTTGTAAAGTCATCTTCAGAGTAGGGAAGATTTGTGGTACCATCAAAAACATAATCTGTAGAAACATGGATCAGAACAGATTTATAATCTGTACATGCCTGAGCAAGATGAGCTACTCCATCAGCATTTACGGCAAAGGCTTTTTCTTTTTCCTTTTCTGCCAGATCAACTGCGGTGTAAGCGGAGGCATTGATGCAATAATCAGGTTTGTTATCATAAAAGAAGTCATTCACCTGCTCTTCATTGGTAACATCTAAAGTGGATGAGTCTGTAAATAAGAACTCATATTGATGTTCAAAGTCCGGAGCTATTTTTTTTATGCAGTTTCCTAATTGCCCGTTACTACCTATTACGGCTATTTTTTTCATTTGTTTATTATTAATTTTTAAATTGGAACCTTCAATAAGAAATGGTTAAGAGTTTTTGGCATTCTGAGATCTTAAGAACTTCACTCTTGACTGGAAGTCTTTTTGGATAAGATCTACATAAAATTTATCAAAAATCTCTTTGATATCTTCGGGATGAACTTCAGATTTTCTTGTTTTGACATTAAAATAAATAACGGTCACCCAAAGTACAGCATGAATCGTTTTTTCATCAAGGCTTTTCATCAGAATTTCGACTTTTGCCGTTCTATCCTGTACATCGATGGTCTTGCTGCTGATCACTACCTGCGTATTATATCTTACTTCTTTGAGATAGGCTATTTCATTTTGAATAGCAATCCAGGTACAGCCGGTTTGTTTGGTATATTCTTCATAAGTAAATCCATAAAATGTTTCTACATGATCTTCTCTGGCATTGAACATATACTCAAGATACTTTACATTATTCAAATGTCCGATTGGATCGCAGTCACTAAACCTAACTTTGACCGTAGTTGATACTTCTTTTTCCATTCCGCAAAAATAAAAAAACCACCTCTAAAAGAGGTGGTTAGTTTTATAAATCTTTGTTAATTTGCTGAAATTATTGAATTCCTAGTTCTTTCTTTACAGCTGCTGTTGCGTCTGGACCTGCTTTATAAAGGAATGCTGTTGAGTTTGCATCCATAATATAATCATATCCGCTAGCTTTAGCTACTTTTTCTACGGCATCGTTTAGTTTTTTCTCAATAGGAGCGAAAGCTACATCTTGCTTAGACTGAAGATCTTTTTGAGCTTTTTCCTGCATTTGCTGGATTTCTTCAGCTAATTTTTTCATTTCTGCTTCTCTTGCTGTGTTTTCGTCAGCTGTTTTCTTAGGAGCTTCAGTTTGGTATTGCTGATATTTAGTTTGAGCTGCATCAGCTTTTTTCTTAATCTCAGCTTGTTTAGTATCTAAGAATGTTTTAAGATCAGCATCTGCTTTCTTTTTCTCCGGCATTGCGTTAAGAACTCCCATTACATCTAAAGTAGCAATTTTTTGAGCTTTTGCCATACCTACAGATACAACCATCATTACTGCTGCAAATAATACACTTAATTTTTTCATAACTGGTAAATAAATAATTTAATTTGTTTTTAGATTTTAAAATATAGCAAAAGTTAATTCTCTGACTATTTTTTTCCTTTGCTATTTGTTTTTTCCTTCTTGTCTGTTCCTTTTAACAGAATAGACAATACTTTTTCGGTATAATCATATTTTGACTGAAGGAAAATAACACTAATGTTATTGCTTTTATCAAGAACTATGCCCAAGCCATTCTTTTCGGACATTGTTTTGATAGCTCCCCAGATCTGATCCTGAAAAGGCTGAACCAGATTTGTTCTCAGTTTTGTAATTTCACCGTTAGCTCCAAAACGTAAGCTTGTTGTTGTTTTAATATTTTTATCAAGATCGGTAACTTCTTTTTCTCTAAGTTTAAGCTGATCACCTATCAATAAAACTTTTTCACTTTCAAAAGCAGCTTTTTTTCTTTCATATTCCGACTGAAGGGTTTGAAGTTCAGATTCCCAGGTATCGATCTGAGAATTCAACCTTGCTTCAGCTTCTTTATACTGAGGTAATTTATTCAAAATTTCATTAGTATCTACTACTCCGATTTTTTGGGCATTGTTCAACCCGAAAAGCAAGAGTAATGCGAATGTGAAAATTATTTTAAAGTGCTTCATATTTGTAATTATAATGTTTGGTTCATCAAGAAGTGGTTTCTCCATCCGGACTTATCACCTGATAATGTTTTATCAAGACCTAGTGCAAAGTCAAATCCGATCAATCCAAATGCTCCCATATATACTCTTACTCCGATTCCGACCGATCTTTTCAATTGGAACGGGCTGTAAGAACTCCATGAGTTCCATACGTTACCTCCTTCAGCAAAAGTCAGTGCATAGATTTTTGCAGTCTGGCTCATTGAAATTGGGTATCTTAATTCTAAAGTAAATCTGTTATAGATTGTACCCCCTCCTGTCTGAGTAATATCTTCTCCCTGTCCTCCTTCTGTAGTGGCATTTTCATAACCTCTTAAAGGAATCAATTCTCTACCATCATATCTTCCTCCGAAAAGACCTGTACCTCCCATATAGAATCTTTCAAATGGCGGAGCTCCCAATTTGCTGTTGTATCCGTCCATGAATCCCATTTCAGCAGAAGATCTTAGAACAAGTTTTCCAATGATTTCGTTGTAAACATCTGCTTTAAACTTATTCTTATAGAATTCCATCCACTTATACGTGTCAATAGCTGACATTGTAGAGTAATCTTTCTTTTTA
>CBFQYI010000436.1:0-4069 GCA_965720825.1 uncultured Chryseobacterium sp.
TTTTAAAGCCTGTTTATAAAGTCCTTTCTGATACAGGATATTGGCAAAATCCAACTGTTCACGAAGCTGGATTCTATAGTTCTGATGACTTGGGTTCATGCGGAGACTCACCAGAATCTGTTTGTAAAGGTGGGCTTTAAGATTAGAAAGCTGTTGTTTGGTAGAGATTTTTTTCTCAATGATAATGCTTTCATCATATTCCTTCATCTTGTCCATCTCAGAAAATAACAATAGAAACTTGGCATCTACATTAATTCCGAGACGGTTTACGTATAACTTAAACTGTCTTTTTTCAGAGGTGGTCAATGACTTTACCAATACAAACAAAAAATCTTTCTGCAATTCTGCCATTGTAAATTTTAAGGAATTAAATTATTGATTAATAAATAAATACAATTGTTTTTTAAGCTGTTGAATATTGTAATTTTCAGGAAAAGTGAAAATAAAAAAATATCGCAAGCTGTAGTTTTGATCCAAAATTAAGTAAAAAACTTCACTTATGAATTCCGAAAAAATCGAAATTTTTGATACGACACTGAGAGATGGGGAACAGGTTCCGGGATGCAAACTGAATACGGAACAAAAACTGATTATTGCTGAAAGGCTTGATGAATTAGGGATTGATATTATCGAGGCAGGATTCCCAATTTCCAGTCCCGGAGATTTTGAATCGGTTTCAGAAATTTCAAAGCTGGTAAAAAATGCGAAGGTTTGCGGACTCACAAGAGCGAACAAAAAAGATATTGATGTAGCAGCAGAAGCGCTGAAGTTGGCAAAGAAACCAAGAATTCATACAGGAATCGGAACTTCTGATTCTCATATTAAATACAAATTCAACTCCACAAGAGAAGATATTATTGAAAGAGCGGCTGATGCAGTAAAATATGCGAAAACATATGTGGAGGACGTTGAATTTTATGCTGAAGATGCCGGAAGAACGGATAATGAATATCTGGCAAGGGTTTGCGAAGCCGTGATCAAAGCAGGGGCAACTGTTCTTAATATTCCTGATACCACAGGATATTGCTTACCGGAAGAGTATGGTCAGAAAATAAAATATCTGAGAGAAAATGTAAAAGGAATTGAAAAAGCAGTGCTTTCATGCCATTGTCATAATGACCTTGGGCTGGCGACTGCCAATTCTATTGCCGGAGCAATCAATGGCGCGCGTCAGATTGAATGTACCATCAACGGATTAGGAGAACGAGCGGGTAATACTGCATTGGAAGAAGTCGTCATGATTTTAAAACAGCATAAAGACTTGAATCTGCATACTGATGTGAATTCCAGAATGCTGAATGAAATGAGCGCAATGGTATCTGACCTGATGGGAATGTCTGTACAGCCCAACAAAGCCATCGTAGGAGCTAATGCCTTTGCTCACAGCTCAGGAATTCATCAGGATGGGGTGATTAAAAACAGAGAAACATATGAAATCATTGATCCTGCAGAAGTAGGTGTGAATGCCTCTTCCATTATTCTTACAGCAAGAAGCGGACGTTCGGCATTGGCTTACCGTTTCAAGCATATCGGTTATGAGGTGACCAAAAATGAACTTGATTTTCTGTATCAGGAATTTTTGAAAATTGCTGACCTTAAAAAAGAAATAGGAAATGATGATCTGAGCCTGATGATGGATTCTTTCAGTAGAAAAATAGGATAGGTTTGATTTAATCAAGATAAAGTAAACAATGAACAACAGTAAAAAGACACTTTTTGATAAAGTTTGGGACGCTCACGTGGTAGAAACCATTTCTGACGGACCTCAGATCATTTATATAGACAAACATCTTATTCATGAGGTAACCAGTCCTCAGGCTTTTGCAGAGCTTGAATCCAGAAATCTGGAAATATTCAGACCAGAACAGATTGTAGCTACTGCGGATCACAATGTACCTACTTTACATCAGGAGCAGCCTATTAAAGATGAACTTTCAAGAAATCAGGTAGAGCAGCTTACGGAAAACTGTAAGAAAAATAATATTGAACTCTTCGGATTAGGACACCAATATCAGGGAATTGTTCACATCATCGCTCCGGAATTAGGGATTACCCAGCCGGGAATGAGTATTGTGTGTGGTGACAGTCATACCTCTACGCATGGAGCATTTGGATCTATTGCTTTTGGGATTGGAACCAGTCAGGTGGCTCAGGTATTTGCCAGCCAGTGTTTACTGCTTAACAAGCCAAAATCGATGAGGATAACCGTTAATGGTACACTTAATGAAAATGTTCAGCCTAAAGATGTTATTCTTTATATCATTTCAAAAATAGGAACAGACGGAGGAACAGGATATTTCTGTGAATATGCAGGGAATGTATTTGAAGAAATGTCCATGGAAGGAAGAATGACTGTTTGCAATATGAGCATTGAAATGGGCGCCAGAGGAGGCATGATTGCTCCTGATGAAACCACTTTTGAATATGTACAAGGAAGAAAGTTTGCACCTGAAGGAGAAGACTGGAATGAAAAAGTAGCGTATTGGAAAACTTTGAAAACAGACGAAGGAGCTGTTTTTGATGAAGAACTCAGCTTTGATGCTTCAGATATTTACCCAATGATTACATATGGGACCAATCCGGGAATGGGGATTTCAATCCGAGAAGTGATTCCGGCACCGCAAAATGAATCTGAAGAGAAGGCATTAAAATATATGGGACTGGAAGCCGGACAGGCAGTTAACAGTATCAAGGTTAATTATGTTTTCATAGGAAGCTGCACCAATGCAAGAATAGAAGATTTCCGTTCTGCAGCTCAGTATATTAAAGGGAAAAGTAAATCTGAGGCTGTAAAAGCACTGATTGTTCCCGGATCTCAACAGGTAGTAAAACAGATTTATGAGGAAGGGTTGGATAAAATATTCAGTGATGCAGGATTTCAGATCCGTCAGCCGGGATGTTCAGCATGTCTGGCGATGAATGACGATAAAATCCCGGAAGGAGAATATTGTGTTTCCACTTCCAACAGAAACTTTGAAGGCAGACAGGGACAAGGTTCAAGAACAATTCTTGCCAGTCCGCTTACCGCAGCAAAGGCAGCAATAGAAGGTAAAATTTCAGCTTTTGAAAGTGTAAACTAAACAGATTAAAAGTACATGCAAAAATTAGTTGTTTTAAAATCCCGCGCAGTTCCATTGCCGGCAGAAAATATAGATACAGACCAGATTATTCCGGCTAGATTCCTGAAAAGTATAGACAGAAAAGGGTTCGGAGAAAATCTGTTCAGAGACTGGAGGTTTAATATTCATACCGGAGAACCGAATCCGGATTTTGTTTTAAACAATCCTAAATTCGAAGGTGAAATTCTGGTGGCAGGAAATAACTTCGGTTGTGGAAGCAGCCGTGAACATGCAGCCTGGTCTTTGACAGATTATGGCTTTAAAGTAATTGTTTCCAGTTATTTCGCAGACATCTTTAAAGGAAATGCTCTGAATAACGGACTTCTTCCTGTAAAAGTTTCTGAAGAGTTTTTAAAAGAAATTTTGGAAGGAATCAATGAAAACCCTGATAATGAAATCGCTATTGATGTGGAATTACAGTCCATCAGCTTTAAAGACACCACAGAAACCTTTGAAATTGATTCTTACAAAAAAATATGCCTGCTAAACGGTTATGATGATATTGATTTTTTAATCAGCAGAAAGCAGGCGATCACAGAATTTGAATTAAAAACACAAAAAGCAAATGAGCGACAATTATTTTAAAATTGCGGTTCTTCCCGGAGATGGGATTGGCCCGGAAATCATCAGTGAAAGCATTAAAATATTGGATGCTATTGCTGAAGCGTTTCAATGTAAATTCCATTTTGACTATGGATTAATCGGTGCAGAAGCTATTTTTAAAACAGGAAATCCATTGCCTGAAGAAACGTTGAAAATCTGTAAAGAATCTGATGCTGTGCTTTTCGGAGCTATTGGTGATCCGGTTTTTGATAACAATCCGGAAGCAAAAGTAAGACCTGAACAGGGATTATTGAAACTTCGCAAAGAGTTGGGATTGTTTGCCAATATCCGTCCTTTGAAAACGTATGCATCTTTGATTGATAAAAGTCCTTTGAAAAGAGAAATTA
>CBFQYI010000437.1:0-4059 GCA_965720825.1 uncultured Chryseobacterium sp.
TTATTCCTTTTACGATATGGGATGGTGCTGTTTTTAATATCACCCCGACTATTTTTATGAAAGGGCTTGGCGTAGCTATTCTTTCGAGTGCTTTACCTTTTTCCTTGGAAATGATGGCCTTGAAAAAACTTCCTGCAAAGACTTTCAGTATTTTGATGAGTCTGGAACCTGCATTTGCAGCGCTTTCGGGGTTGGTTTTTCTTGCTGAAGAATTATCTTTTTTGCAGTGGATTTCTATTGCCTGTGTTATTACAGCGAGTATTGGAACAACTATTTTTAGCAGAGTTTCTAATCATTAAGAAGGCTTTACAATATGATAAGAATGCATTGGAAAATACAATTGATCTTACTTCTGATATCCCTGTTTTTTGTTGGGTTGGGTATAGAAAGTATTGTAAATGAAAAAAAATCTGGTAGTCTTTTACTCAGACAATTTTTTCACATAATCCCTTTTATAATCAGTAGTATTGTTTTTATGAGAAACATTTATGACCAACGAAAAAAAGAATAGAAACGTTTATCCTGAGATTTAATTTCTTTAGGTGTCTATACAATATCAAATATCACTGCAAAAATAGTTTCATTACGTTCTGATATCACCGTTATTTTTGCATTGTGGAGCAGAATAATTTTCTGAGTAAGAAATAATCCTATTCCATGACCTTTTTCCTGTCTGGACGTTTCGCTTCTGTAAAAAGGTTCGAAAATATGCTGTAAATCTTCTTTGTTTATGCTATTTCCGGTATTGGTAAAACTGATTGTAAGAATTTTTGAATTGGTATTGACATCAATCAGGCAGGTATGTTCAGGTGAATATTTGCAGGCATTGTCAATAAGATTGTTAAAAGCAACCTGCAGAAGGTATTCATTGCCTTGAATGATAAGCTGATGCTCTTCCACAGAATCTTCTATGTTCAAAGAAACTTTATATCCTGAATTTTCTTTGGTGATTTTAGTGTAAGATTCCAGAAGAACTTCATCAAGACGCACTTCCGAAAAACTGATTTCATTGGGATCATAGCTTGCTTTGGCAAGATCCATTAAACTATTCGACAATTTTACCATATTCCGGGCATCATCCAGTGCATATTGAATGGTTTCCTGGTATTCTTCTTTGGTTTTATCTTTTTCAGAAGCCAGTTCAAGCTCGGTAATGATGGCGGATAGAGGAGTTCTCAGCTCGTGGGATATATTGGATACAAAATGTTTTTGCGAATCAAAAGAATTTTCAAGCCGTTCCAGCATTCCGTTGAAATTTTGAGCAAGTTCATTCAGTTCGTCTTTTTCCTTTGTTGTTTTCAAACGTAATTGCAGTTTTCCGGCTGTGATCTTTTTTATCTGAATCACCATTTCACTCAACGGACTCAATGCTTTTTTGGAAAGAAATATTCCTGCCAGATAAATTAATATTAAAATAATGAAGAATGAAATAATACTGATGGTAAGAAGATGTGTGAGATAATCATATCCATATTGATCATAGGCTGCAGCAGTTACTGCGTAAGTTTTTCCTTCATAATGATAGGTCATCCCGATCACTTGTAAATCTTTCAGAAAGAAATTTATTTTCTTCTTTTGAAAGATCTGAGCAAGCATTTCCGGAGTTTCTTTTACGTAATCTACTTTGGCATCATCATGATAAATCAATTGCTTATTGGAATTATAAATGGCAACCTGAACTTCATTCAATGTTCTGGTGTTGTTTTTATAAAGCTTATGCATTTCCTGTTCGGGAAGAGAACTTCGGAAAAATAAATCAGCCTTGGCAATCGCTTCGTTCTGAAGTTCGCTGTAAAAAGATTTTTCTCTGGCTTCTTTGGATGAATAATAGATCGAAATACTGTAAATACTTAAAAGCATTGCAGTGATTAAGGTAAAAAGCAGGGTCAATCTGGTTCTTATTTTCATCCCTATATTTTTAGTTTATCTCATTGATTTACTATACAGTACCTGATTCGTAGTCTTTTTTCAGAATAAATCCCATACCGGCTTTGGTGTGGATCAGTTTGGTTTCAAAATCTTTATCTATTTTTTTTCGGAGATAATTGATATAAACATCAATAAAGTTAGTCCCCGTATCAAAATGGGTTTCCCATACTTTTTCTGCAATTTCAGTTCTGGAAAGAACCCTTTCGGAATTTTCCAGCATGAATTTTAAAAGGTTAAATTCTTTTGGAGTTAATTTGATAGGCATTTGATCACGGCTCACAGTTTTTTGTTCCAGGTTCATTTCAATACCTTCATATTTAAGAACAAAAACTTTTTGATGTAACTGTTGTGAAAAACGTTTCAGAAGTACCTTTATCCTTGCCACCAGTTCCCGCATTTCAAAAGGTTTGGTGAGATAGTCATCTGCTCCGGCATCAAATCCTTCCAGCTTGTCATCAGTAGTTCCCAGTGCAGTAAGCATAATGACAGGAAGATTGGGTTTTAAAGTTTTGATCTCATGGCAAAATTCAAGACCACCTTTTTTGGGAAGAATAATGTCGGTCACTACCAGATCAAAATTTGTCTGTAAAGCCAGTTTCAGACCAGTGACACCGTCATATGCTACAGTGACCTCAAATTCAGCTTCCTGAAATCCCTTTGTAATCAATTTTGAAAGCCTGTCGTCGTCTTCAACTAATAAAATATGGGGCATAAGATTCTTGGAATGTTTGGGTTGGTGTGAGGAATAGATCAATATTCCCACAAATGTAATGAATTCTATTTTGTAATTTTGATACCGAAAAGTATAATAGAATGTCTGAATTTAAAACATTTTTTAGCAAAAGAATCAAAGAAATTATGGTTACTGGACTTTTGTCCTGTTTAATGGTTTTGTTGATTCAGTGTAATCATGGTTCTCCAGGTAATGTACAACTCCAAAATGGTGATCTGCTTTTTGTGACAGCTAAGGAATCAGGACTTTCCGGGGCGATCAATAATGTTACTCAAAAACAAAAGATAGCTTCATTTGATCACATAGGAATTCTGGAAAAAGAAGGCAACCGGATGTTTGTTCTGCACGCTGCTCCTAAAGGCGGTTCGCAAAAACAGGATTTGAAGGATTTTATTAAAGATCAGAAAGAAGAAGGGCAGGAGGTTATTGTTTACCGTTTAAAACCGGAATATCAGAAAACAATTCCTGAAGCTATTAAAAAAGCGAATTCGATGCTTGGCAAACCTTACAATTTCAATTATATTCTGGATGAAAACTCATATTACTGTTCAGATTTTGTAGAAAGAGCTTTTCGGGCAGAAAATATTTTCAAACTGGAACCGATGACGTTTATTGATCCGAAAACAGGAAAAACGAATGCATTCTGGGAAGAATTTTATACTAAGAAAAATCTCAAAGTCCCTGAAGGAGAGCCAGGTTGCAATCCTAATGGACTGGCCGGTTCTGACAAATTGGAAAGAATAGGAAATTTTTAAAATATAAGAAGAAGCTGAGGAGGCTTCTTTTTTTTATGTTAAATTTTTAAAAATATTAGTCTACTAATTTGGTGGACTAATATTTTTTTATATTTTTGTCACAGATTTAAATGCAGAACGCATTATGATCTGACAATGTTTAACCCAAAAATGTTTAGCAATGATTACACCTAATCCCGGCCTGCAGGTTTTACAAAATAAAATAAGCCTGCCTAAAAAAGAATTGTTACTGGAAATAGAGTTGAATGGCAAAATGAAATTTGAACATTTAATGAATACCATCTATAATCAGTTAGGAATTTGCCATAGAGTGTTATCTGCTAATGTAGAGTACGTGAACGGATATAGTTTCGGTTCGGTACAGTTATATATTAATGTTAATTCAGATGATTTTCAGCAGCTTGAAGTCTATCTGAATAAAAATAAACTTATCAATACGACGGTAGAATATACCTGCAGAACCTATTTTTAAGTGAGATTCATATAGTTTTAATTACCAAAGTGTCCGGTTCTTTACCGGGCACTTTTTATTTTTTACAAAAGAAGATGATAAATACATTAAAAAGAGCAATCGTTAACCGGGACAAAATTCCCCTCCTCTGGAGGGGTGGCAAAAATTCAAAGAATTTTTGACGGGGTGGT
>CBFQYI010000438.1:0-4050 GCA_965720825.1 uncultured Chryseobacterium sp.
GGTTAAAAAAATGGTGGAGTAATTTTTGGCTGAAACCGGGGATTTTTATGATTTTTCTCTTACAGTTTTTTTGAAATGTAATCTCAAAAGCCAGATTATTTGGCTTTTGTCATTCTGAATGAAATGTAGTGAAGAATCTCATGTTTAAAATACTAATAAGATTCTTCCTTCGTCAGAATGACATTCTAGGGATAGCTTATATTGTATAATTGCTATTCTTTTTTCCCACAGATGAAATGGATGACTGCGCATAATATATTCAATAGGGACGGGCTATTATCCAGAGCGTAGACGAAGAGAGCCCTTCTTCAAAGTCAAGACAAATTCCATTGACTTTAGCCAAAATTTATTACAATCCTCTGGTTATTCTATTGAAATACAAGGAACTGTAAGTTTTGGCTAAAGCCCCAGAAGTACGATAAAAAAGAAAGCGGGCTAAAGCCCGCTCCTATTGAATTTTATTATCCAAGGAAAAATAAGAGTCCTTTGCTGAAAACTTTAAACCCAGAACCTTAAACTTTAAATTTTAGCTCCCTTATGGATTTGTAGAGAAAATAGAGCCATTTGCGATCAACGCTCTTCTGTTCATTTTCAGGATATCTCTTACCCACTCTGCGAAGTCTTCTGGTTGTAATACTTTATCAGGATTTCCGTCTGTAAGGCCTCCCTGGATACTCATATCAGAAGCAATGGTACTTGGAGTTAAAGTGATCACACGGATATTCTGTTTTCTCCATTCTGCCATCATAGATTGAGAAAGAGATACAACGGCTGCTTTTGAAGCCGCATATGCAGACATATTCGGGCCTCCTTTCAGACCTGCAGTAGAAGCTACGTTAACGATATCACCTTCTCCTTTAGCTTTCATGAATGGATAGGCTGCTTTGGCCGCATAATACACTCCGAAAAGATTGGTTTTAATAACTTGTTCCCATGTTTCAGAAGGCATTTCTTCAATAGAACCAAAGTCTCCGATTCCTGCGTTATTAATCAGAATATCAATCCCTCCCAATTGCTCTGCTAAAGATTCTATTCCAGCTTTTACCTGAATTTCATTGTCTACAGAGAATACTGCGTAGGCTGAATATACTCCTAATTTTTTGATTTCTTCAACCGTCATTTTAAGGTTTTCCTCGTTTCTTCCTGTAATGGCAACGTTTACTCCCTCATTGGCTAATGCTAATGCTACAGCCTTCCCTAATCCTCTTCCACCACCTGTTACAATGGCATTTTTTCCGTTTATATTCATAAGTAATGATACTTTTCTTGATACAAAGTTACGAAAGAACATTTTTATGAAGGGATGAAAAGAGGGATTTAACTTATATTTCATGAACCACAAAAGTCACAAAAGATGATTAATATTGAGAATATTTAAAGTTATAATCATCCTGTATAAAAGTTCACATAAGATGAAAACCTAGATTTTTTTTCTACAACTTAAATATGCTTCTTATCCCCAAATTATCGTTTTAAAAAACTTTTGTGACTTTTGTAGTTAATCTAAGCCTTAGTAAAAAATTAAAACCGGCTCATGAGAACCGGTTTCAAAATCTAAAAAAGGTATCGTAAAAAAAATAAAAGCTTAAGGAATCTGGATGGCGTTCTGCACTTCAAATTCTTCTGAAGCGGAGAATTCATTTCCGTACATGTCAACCGCTTTCACCTCAACTTTGTGTTTTCCTAATGATAATTTTTTAGGAAAGTCTGCTTCCCAGATATGTTTTGACATTTCAGGGTTGGAAGGTCTTCTTCCCGGAAGAATTTTCTCTGTAGAATCCCATTTGAAAACAGAAAGGGCAAAATTCGGGTCTATGGTTTCATCGTACTTCATTTCTTCCCATTTTCCACCGTCTATTCTGTATTCTACTTTGTCTTTTTTGCTTCCCATGAAGAAATTAGCCAATACTTTTGCAGAAGTTCTTGAGGATGGAATTACTTTCGGAACATATAATTTGATCTGATACTCTTCCGGTTTTCCAGCTGTTCTGTATTTAACTTTATACTGATTGTCTGTAAAGCTGATGAATGAATATCCTTTTGCCGTTCCGTCTCTCATCGTTGAGGTAGGAAGTCCGGCATCATCAGGGGTTCCTGAATACCAATCGCCACAGGTAGTTCCTACGTTATATTCATGAAGTTCTTTGATTCCGTTCCAACCACCTTTTTTGCCATAGAAAATCTGCTGCTGGATGTGAGTATGTGCTGATAAAAGCAATACATTCTGGAAAGGATTTAAGAAATCAAATAATTTCTGACGGTCCGCATTTCTGAAGTTGTCTTCATTATTATGTTCCAACGGAATGTGGAAAGAAATAACGATCAATTTATTCTTATCAACCAGTTTCAGATCGTTTTCGATGAACTGAAGCTGGTCTTCACGGAAACCACCACAGTATCCTTTGCCATCCCTCGGATCGGGATAAAGGATATCATCCAGAATGATAAAGTGTACATTACCGTAGTTGAAAGAATAATTGGCAGGACCAAAATTGGATTCAAATGTTTCATCGGAAAGCTTGTCTTCCTTTGCATCATAGTTCATGTCATGATTTCCCATTACATTATACCATGGCAGTCCTACTTCCTTCATTACATCTGCATACGGTTTCTGAAGGCTTAGATTATCTCCCACCAAATCTCCCAGGCTGATGCCCAGTACTGCATTTTTCTTCGTATTTTTTACTTCATTTACGATTCCTCTTTTGAAGTAATCCAGTTCCTTTTCTGTGTAAGGTTGCGGATCACCGAAAACCAGAATATCAAAGTTCTTGTCTTCATTTTGCTTATAAAGCGGGAAGTTCAGTTCTTTGGGAAGTTCTCCTGTGGGAGCAACTCCCTTGTATTTAAAATCTGCCGGAGAACCTTTTGGTTTATGATGATAATAAAATTGTGGCAAATTGTTAGCATTTAAAGCCGTTTGATATCCTGAAGGTTTAATAACAAAAATAGTCTGATCTTCCTGAACCGGCAGGCTGTATCTTCCGTTTTTATCGGTAAGAACTACCTGAACACCATTGGAAACAGCTACTCCTTCTATTCCTTTTTCACGATTTTCTTTCTTTAGGTTTTTGTTACTGTCTTCGTATACATATCCGGCAACAGAAGCCTGTGAGAAAGCCATTGCTGAAACCAGCATACAAGGCATTAAAAGTTTTATATTGATACTCATAATTTTTTAAATCTTTAAATTATTTTTAAATCTTTCAATTGAGATTATTACTTATTCCACCACATTTTGACGTTGATATTATCTCCTCCCATCGATTGTACAGCTGCGTTATAATTGTCTGTATTCATCACTTTTGTAGCAGTAGGATATATAAACCTTACCGGCATCTGTCCACCGTTCTGAAGTCCACCGTTATTAGGCAGTACCGGCAGTTTTGTACGTCTGAATTCATACCATTGCTGATGGTCTACAAAAAACAGGGAAATGTATTTCTGAAGCATGATCTTTTCCATCGAACCGTCATAAGCTACTTTTGTATTACTGAAATAATTAGCCGGAACTGTTGCTCCCCATTGTTCGATTATAGATTTTACACCCGTTTCGTAATAGGTTTGTTGATTTCCTGCGATAATTCCTTTGTTAACCAATTCAGCCAGAATAAACTGAACTTCAGAATAGGTCATGATTAAAATTTTCAGCGGTGCTTTCGCCAGGTTCTGGTTAAGATTAGAAGGCTGATAATTGAAAGATGTTCCCAGAGCATATCCTGATGGAGCTCCTTTATAGCCAAGATCTTCTCCTGACGTTGCTTTAGCTTTAGTGAAAAACATGCTCAGCCTTGGATCATTATTATCTTTCATAGCATTAACAAAGAACTCTCCTGCGGCCCTGTAAGCTGTAAAATCCTGTGGACGGGCAATCGGCGGTAAGTATGGAGATATTCCGGAAAGTGGCAGTACTGCACTATCTGTATTATTTTGGAAAACAGGATATTGAGCAGGGTTATGCGCGGGGGCGGGGGGGCGGGGGGGGGGCGGGGCGGGGCGGGGGGGCGGGGGGCGGGGGGGGGGGGAGCGCGGCGGCGGGGGGGGGCGGGC
>CBFQYI010000439.1:0-4039 GCA_965720825.1 uncultured Chryseobacterium sp.
GGGGACGAATGTCTGGAATACAGGTAGCATCCTTCCGCATTTCCTTCGAAAGTATCGAACATCGTCTTTGCAGAAAGAAATGTATAGGTCGAGCTGTCTGAGATAGAAGGATTCACTCCTCCGAATTCACCAAAATACTGAAGATCCTGGATCTCATTGGCTGCGTTAAAGTTTTCCATAAATATTGTTTTTATTTTATCGTTCCAATTTGCATTAATTTCCTAATAATTACAATATAAATTTGGATTTATAGAATATAAAACTGTAAAATATTATTTATTTAGAAAAAATATTTAGTATCTTCGATATTATTAAATTTTTACCAAAAAAATATCTATGGAACTTGACGAAACAGATAAGAAACTGTTACTTTTTTTACAGGAAGACTGTAAGCAAACCACCAAAGAACTGTCCGGTAAGCTTGGATTGTCTGTTACAGCAATTTATGAGCGTGTGAAAAAGCTTGAAAATGCAGGTGTTATTTCAAAATATGTAGCCTTGCTGGACAAGAGTAAAGTTAAGAAAAATTTTATCGTTTTATGTCATGTGAAGCTAAGTCAGCACAAAAAAGAATTTGTACTGCAGTTTGAAAAGGAGGTGATGGATCTTCAGGAAGTGACAGAGTGCTTCCATGTAAGCGGAGATTATGATTATATTCTTAAAATAGGAGTGAAAGATATTGAAGATTACCGCAGTTTTATGCTGACGAAACTTACAACGCTTCAACACATTGCAAGTACGCACAGTTCTTTTATGATTTCCGAAGTGAAAAATACGACGGCAATCATATTATAAATCATTGATAAATTTCCCAGTCGGTTATTGGTCTGCTTTGGTTATTTTGTCAATGAAATAATGAAGTCTTTTAATCTCTGTTCTGCCTTTATTTTTATCATTCAGAAAGCACGTGGTTACAATGACCATTTTTAAATCAGGAATGACACAGATAAGCTGTCCGCCATAACCGGTGGCTACAAAAGCCTGATGACCGTTGGTTTTTCTTCGCCACCAGTAATAGCCGTAACCGTTGGCATTCGGCATGACATCCCAGACATCCAGTTTTACCTGTTCAGTAGTAGATTCCTGAATCCATTTTGAAGAGACGATCTGTTTGCCGCTAAATTTTCCGTTATTTAAAATCATTATGCCAAATTTTAGCATGTCTTCAGGTTTCATAAACATTTCCGAACCCGCGATATTCCTGTTCATGGAATCTGTATCCCATCGTGGAGTATTCATCTTTAATGGCCTGAAAAGATTTTCTGTGGCGAACTGTTTCAGATTAGTCTTTACGATTTTGGCTAATGCTGCACCGAAAAGATGGGTTTCACCACTGTTATAATTAAATACAGTTCCCGGATATTCTTCAAAAGGAAGATCCAGTACAAACTTTACAGGATCCCCGGAAAATAACATGGCGGTGGAAATTTTTGAATTTTCAACCCAGTCAAAACCACCCTGCATGGTCAATAGATTTTTTAACGTTAATGTATTTCTGATAGAATCATGAGCTACCTTTCCTTCAATATTGGAAATGTTTTTGAAACTACTTCTTGATATGTTGTATTCCGGAAGAATTTTTAAAACCGGAGTGTTGAGGTTAGGAAGTATGTTTTTATCCTGTGCAATGCCTGCCAGCACAGATACGATACTTTTGGTAACAGATTTTATACTGAAAATAGTCTCTTTATTGGCACCATGGAAATACTGCTCATAAATTATCTTATTGTTTTGTGAAACAATGAAAGATCCCAGAGAAGGAATACTGTCATTAATTTCTTTGGTGAATCCGTCTGTAAACTCTTTGGGTAGCTCTTTGTTGAAAGCTGCTTGTGACTTCACTTTAGGGCAGAATAAGGCAAGACATAACATTGTGATAGCCTGCAGAAGTTGCTTGGATTTCATTGTTTACAAAAGGAAGGATAAAATTATTAGTTGATGAAAAAAGTAAAAGCTAAATCGATTCGGGTGAATCAATATAGTTTATGCTTTCAATGCCTCTAAATTAATAAAAACAATGATCTTTTTGAATAGGTTTTAAAGAATATTTTAAAGTTTTTTACAATGATTTTGATAGAAATTTTAAGCTTTCAAAATGACTAAGAAGTTAAACCAAAACTCCGTTTTTGGAAGAGATAGGATCAGGAAGCTCTGTTTCTCCGCTCATCTGAAGAAGGTCTATTTCAATGGTTCTGCAGATAGATAACATAGGAACGTCAAACATTAATCCCGCAAAAGGATTCTCGGAATAATCTCCCACCAGCTCCATAATAATGTAGATCCATCCGATGATGATACAAAACGGAATAGAGGTCCATATTCCCCAATCGCCCAATTTTGCAAACTCATTCACTAATCCTAGCGGAAGAAGCATGATGAAAAGAATATTGAAAACAAAGGCTGTGCTGGCAAACTGTCTTGGAGAAGGGAATTTTTTGATTCTTTCTGCCTGTCCCTGGAAATTGTAGAATTCATTCAAAGCGTTTTGAAGCTGAGTCTGGTTAAAATCTGTGATGGCATTCATGTTTTTCAGCTCATTGATATCTTTTGCCTGCTGGGCAATCAGATAGGTAGCAAAGTTTTTATAATCGTTTTTAAGATCATATTCTTCTTCTGATAGATATTTATGCAGGAAAATAGGAGCTCTTCCATAATCAGGAAAACCTGCTTTAATTAATCTGTTTCTTCTCAGGTTGATATTCCCGAATTTACTATTTTCTGTACTGATATGTTCCCATTCTGTAGGCACCAGAAGCTGTTCACGGAAAGTATATAACCATGCAATATGACGATAAACGATTCTTCTTTTGCGGTCTTCAAGATCAAAAACTCCAATTTCTTCATTTTTGGTATCGAAAGCATACACCATAGAAGCAAACGAACGGCTGGAGTTCACAATTCCGCCCCATATTTTTCTGGCTTCCCAAAGTCTGTCATAGGCCTGATTGTTTTTAAAACCCACAAGAAATGCTTCTGCTGTACCAATCAGAGCCACAGGAACCCATGGAATAGTCATCCAGTGCCAGTTGAAGAAATAAAAGAAAACAGCAATCAATGTACACCAGATAGAGATTAGGATAAGATGTACACCGGCAAGATTGAGAACCTGTTTATAATTGACGTATTTGGTTGTGATCATAAAAATGGATGTGTTTTGCGTGTATAGACAAAATAAATACCAAACTGGGAATAATTGTATTTCGTAATACTTCTCAGGTAATGGGTAATTGCGTTTTTTGAGTTGATAATCGGCTAGAATTGAGATTGATAATCTTAAATAAAAGTAGTGAAAAAATTGCATAAAAAAACCTCTAAAAATTTTAGAGGTTTTAATTTTATATAAAATTAATATTTCAGCATTTCTTCGATCTTATTGCTGAGCTTTTCAGCATTTGGGAGCATCTCTTTTTCCAGCACAAGATTGATCGGAACAGCAGGTAGATCCAGTGATCCCATCGTCTCTACCGGAGCATCAAGATACTTGAAGCAGTTTTTAGAAATACGATGCGCGAATGCTTCTGCAAAAGAGTTGTTGAGTTGCTCTTCTGTAAGAACAATACACTTTCCGTGCGCTTTTACTCTTTCAAAAACAAGTTCTTCATCCAGAGGGATAAGTGTTCTTAAATCAATCACTTCAACTCTTCCGTTGAAATTCTTGGCTGCTTCTTTAGCCCAATAAACTCCCATACCGTAAGTAACCACTAATAAAGTTCTGCCTTTTTCAGTTTCATCTTTATCAGCTTCAATGATCACTTTACCTTTTCCGAATGGAAGAACATAATCTTCAGCAGGTTCTATCGTTTTAGCATCTTCAGTTCCCGGAACTTTACTCCAGTATAATCCTTTATGTTCCAGCATTACAACTGGGTTTGGATCATAATAAGCAGCTTTTAATAACCCTTTAAAATCGGCAGCGTTACTTGGGTATGCTATTTTGATTCCTTTGATATTGGCTAAGATACTTTCAACACTTCCACTGTGGTAAGGACCACCACCACCATAGGCTCCGATAGGAACACGGATGATGTTGCTTACTGGG
>CBFQYI010000440.1:0-4026 GCA_965720825.1 uncultured Chryseobacterium sp.
ATTCAGCTCTACCTGAACATCTGTTGCATTGCTTCCATAGACAAGACGGATCGGTTTTTCCGAAGGTGGAAGTTTTCCGAAATGAAGTACTTCACCATCGTAGTAAAACTGTTCCCCATAGGCTTCGGCTGTTCTTGCAAGATAGTTATAATGAGTCTCGTTATATTGTGAACTATAATTGATATAGCTTTTATTCTGTGTATCTACTCTGAAATCAAATTTTTCTGTCCCCAGGGCTTCTTTAAGTATTTTGTTGGCAATAATTCCTGTATTCACAGCCTGATCACCTCCAAAACTTTGAGTATGGGGTGCAGCATCCATGAGAATGGTAGGACTTTGACCTCTCAGTACAATATTTCCCAGACTCATTTTTTCCTGGCTGAATGCAGCTTTCGTGATCACACCTACAAAAGTCCTTTCCGGGCTTTCACTTTCATAATCTTTATATTTGAAAACAATGGTAATTCTTTTTCCCAAAAACTGACGGGCTTGTTCCAGTGTGTGGTTTTGAGCTTCCCCAAGAGAATCATGGGCCAGAATAAGCTCAAAATTGTGATGGCGTCTTGCACTTTGCTGTAGGCGGAAATGCTTGAAGTGTTTGATTATTTTGCCTTCAATCACAATATCCAGTTTTACCACACGGTTGATTCCGGGAATATGATTCTCAGAAATCTTATCGGAATTCGAGGCATTTTTATTCATAGTGATTAGGTGTTTTTTTCAGAACTTTATTTGGAATAAACAGTCGTTCTATAAGGTTAAAAAAGGCAGAACAGCTTCCCTTGAAACGGGTGTACTATCCTGCCTGATATTTAAATTCTGAATATGCTTAAGAAGGCCATGCTCCGAAGTAAGAAGAATTCCCCAGGTCTATCTGTTCTGCACTTACTACAAAACTGACATACATACTATTATCATCCACAGCATCGAAATCTACTTCATGCTGGATTACATAACCATTATTCCACTTCAATGTTGTTAATGTACCTTCTTCATGAGATTTGTTGAAAGTAATCTCTCCTACTGTAGGCTTATACTTTCCGTTCAGTAAACTTTCCAGGATATCTGATTTATCAGTAGCTTCCACTGTAATTTTGATAAGAGCATTGGAAGGATCTGATGCTACACGTCCTGATACATCTGTAGCTCTTGACACGCTATAGTTAAGTTTTAATAGCTTTTGTCCTTCTCCGTTGTTGAATTTTAAAATTCCTCTTGAATTTCTTTCTGCCATGATTGTAAATTTTAATGGTTAATATATTGTGATTGTTTGTTTTCTATATCACCAAATATAGATGTATTTGTAAAAATCAAATAGCGTTTATTATTAAATTTAAAAAAATGTAGTAATAGTACGACTAACAATTGTTAGGCAAATTATGTGTTATAAATCAAGTGTTTGCTGTTTTTCATGACTAAAAATCGGATTATTTTATTGTCTGTTTAAAATTGTTTAAAGAAGTAACTATTTTGTTCCAAAAGGAATCCTATAGAAAAAATCTTCTGAACCATCCTGTGTCAGTACAACATTTTTGGAAAGAAATTCTAAATTTCAGGGCTGAAAACCTTTTAATAAGGTTCGTTGAAAATGATATTGAAAAAAAAAGAAAAAAAACAAAACACTGATGAACAATACATTAAAGCTACAATCCGGCTATATCATTATATTTATTCAAAAAAATTAACTAAAAAACTTGCGCGGTATTATAAAATGTTATACTTTTGCAACACTTTAAAACAACGAAGTAATAAACGAAAACATAAATGGTTTCTTAGCTCAGTTGGTAGAGCAATGGATTGAAAATCCATGTGTCCCTGGTTCGATTCCTGGAGAAACCACTTCAAAACCTCTAATTTATTTTAGAGGTTTTTTTGTTTTTTATATAGAGCTTCTTTTCAGCAGTCTCTAACCTTGGGACATCTCAACTGTTAACTCAGATTTGATGTTAATAAACTGAAAATTTATAAATCATAGAATGTTTATATATCTTTTTTGAAGTTAGTATGGGTGATGGAAAATGAGATTGATTAATTGCGTCGGGAAAATTTTGAGTTTCTACACAAAAACACCTCTCTTTCCTTGCAGATCTGATCTTCTTTTCCTTTTACATTTTTTATCCATTTGGCAATATATAACTGCAAACCCGGCATAGTGGTAAATACTTCCTTTTTTCTACCTGACAGTGGCTCTATAGCGATAGCTACTAAATCTAAACGATGCATAGGATGCCTTAACACAAAATTATAATCATACCCTTTCCAATCGTGAGTTGATCATGATCTTTCTCCAATAAATTATCTGTAATCTCGTTGATAAGGAAATACTGAATGGATGACAGGTATTTGGTCAACGCCATTAAACAATCTAAAAAGCAGAAGCTAAAGATGAGAAAAGATTTCGGCAACGAAACGCCGCTTAAAGATATTATAGAAAATGGCATTATTACGATTTCTAGGGATTTTTGGCAAATGGGAAAAATTTTGGCAGAAATGGTTCTCAACCAAAGAAGGAAGAATTGAAAATGTTTCTAATTTTATTGTAAGGAATTCTCTATAATTATTTTTGAAAAAAGGCTCAGATTATAAAATCCAAGCCTTTATTTTTTTGATTTAAACTTCGTCATTAAAAATCAATAGAATTCAATGTTTTATCCACCAGCAATCCGTTAGTCGCTTTTATATTAAATGATCCGTTCCGTTTTGCTTTAAATTTGATAATAAATAAATCCGCTGTGCCTTCTAAAGGACGCTTTTGTCCTACATTAACCAGCGTAGGATATAATACTTTCTCTTTGCTGGTATGCAATCTATCATAAGTGAGGTTTTCCATTTGTTCAATATGTACTGGTGTAATACCTATATATTCCAGTTCCTGCTGGTCATATGGAATAGCAAAACTCAATGCATTTACAGATTGCAGATTATTACCTTTTACTACTACTTCAACAATATCATTCTTGGCATATTGCTGTTTTGAGACAGAGGCTGTAATGTTACCCTGCAGTGGTTTCAATTCTTCATCGCTTACTCCTCCATCTATTTTTGCAGCAACGTTAGAAATATCAAATGCATCAATGAAACCGTTCTTATTTATATCTCCATTGCTAATATACCCTTCAAAATCAGAATCTCCTTTTCTCAAACCTGTATAATTCATATAGGAAGTAAAGTCATTCCTATCAATTTTCTGATCATTATTGATATCACCAGGAAGCAAACTTACAGAACCTGGTACTTTAAAGACGTATAGCTCATTTCCAGAACCAAAGTTTCTGAAGGCATTGCTGACTTCAATTTTAACGAATCTTGTGGTAGGATGTGCAGCAAAATCTATAGATTTGGTTTTGTTATTTCTATCCCAGGTAAAAGAGCCAAGTTCTTTCCAATCTTTTTTATTATCACTATATGCCATTTTACCTTTCAGCCATATCCCGTTGTAACCGCTGCTTCTAGGGATATATTCCAATTTACTTATTGTATTAACAGAGCCTAAATCTAAAATCATTTCAAAAGGGACTTTGCTCTTTTCATAATCTGAATGCCAGCCTGTACTCACATCCTGATCAAAAAGATTTTCTATACCTTCTCCTTCCTGGCTTGGAATTGTGGCTGTGGCTTTTATACCTTTAATTGTAAATTCGTAAGGGTTTTTATTAGTTTGGGATGAAAAAGAGACCCACTCAGAAGTATTGGTTTTATTTACAGCTCTTAATTTGAAATCATATTTCGTTTCAGGAGCTAATCCTTCAAATAAGAAAGAGTTATCTTTTATATTACTGTATACCATATTGTCATATAGTATTTCGTAATAATCAGCATTAGGTATTTTATTCCACGATGGCAATATTGAATAGGCAGTGTTTACATTTTCTGAAGTAATTGGTTTTAAAGTTTCTGCAAATGCTCCGGAATTATTTTTTAATTGATTAGCATTAATAAATTGGTAGTCTTTAATGACTAGGTCTACTTTGTTTTTGCTGATATCGGTGATTTCTGACTTTACCCAAAGTTGTGGATTTCGGGTAA
>CBFQYI010000441.1:0-4025 GCA_965720825.1 uncultured Chryseobacterium sp.
GGTTTCCTGAGCCAACATTTCAGTTTCATAAGTTATTTTCTGCTCTTCCGCCAGTTTTCTGTCTGTTAAAGTCTTCATTAAACTTTCCGGTGGAACAATAGCTCCAATCAAAGTATCAACAGCGTTCACATTATACTGTTCCAAAACACTGCTGATGTGGTCTTTTGCAGACTGTTGTCTTTCTTTTCGGGTTCCTAAAAAGGCAATCACATCACTGTCCTGTGCTGAGTTTCTGAAATAATTCCCAATCGTAGGCTCTAAAACCTGGCTCACAAGATTGATCATATTCCCGAAACGGGCAATTACTTTCGGAGCTTCATAAGTCGGAATATGAATGATTTGGGAAACATCAAGATTGAAAGGGAAACCGTCTTTACTTCGTACCGTAATGGTTGAAAGATTTTTATCGAGTTGGTGAGATTCGCTTCTTTCATAAGCCCAGTTCAATACCAGATTGGTGGTAGGAACAAGTTCAACTTTCATAATATAAGGATTAATAGGATATTTTCCAGGCCCAATGGGTTCTGCCCATACCCCTTTATGACCTTTCTCAACGATATTTCCATGTTTAAAATCGACTCCGCTGAGGTCTTTTCCTTCTTCACCTACATAGCTGATGATTACCCCAACATGACCAATCGGAATTTCCGTCATTTTTACCATTTCAACTTTTGTAAACCAAGGGTTCAGAAAATAGGACCCTGCGAGGATTACCTGTTCCTGAAGACCTTTATATCCTCCGTTATTTAAAAAAGTATCCACATCCTGGAACTTATTATGGTCATTGATAATTTTACCGGCAATCTGACCTTCTTCCAAAGGACTTCCTTCCATTGTGGTGATAATTCCCACCGCATTATCAGGAATTTGAGTCATCTCTGTTAATTCAATTTCAAACAATAAGGTATTGATCCTGTATGATCCCGGTGCAATAATCGCAGTCTGGCGGCCTTTTCTTCCTCCATTTTTTAAAAAGGCTTCGGCATCCTGAAAAGAATCACAGCTCACTTTTCTGGCTAAAATCCTTCCGGTTTCCAGTTCTATACCGTCTTTTGCAAGGAGTAAACCTATTTTTCCGGTTGGAATCACTGTAAAAGGTTGAAAATCGATAGAATATTGCCAGATCCATTTTCCAAAATACACTCCGGGAGCTAATGTCTGAGCCTGAAAACCCGCTTCTCCGTTGGTAGCAATAATTCTACCTTCCGGAAGTTCCTGTTTTCCTACCAACACAAATTTTTTGGTAACCAAACCGATTTTGTCCTGGGGAACAATGATTAATCCAAAGAAAATTCTTAAAATGAATTTGTAAAAAAATGCGCACAAAAGCGCAATGACGGCCGGAATCATCCAGCCATGAAAACTTAATTCCATAGTTTGTTTTTGTTTTTTTAATTAAATTTTAAAACAGGGATTGCGCTCTGATTCTTCAGAATATGAAAAAAGCAGAGTATGAATTATCTGATAATTCTTTCGAAAAAATTAAGAAATTACAGGAGGAGATGTATTAAAAATCGTAAAGATGATTTCTGATACTTTTAATAGAAAAAACTTAAAGTTAATTAGTTTCATTTTGATAATAAAGGAACGAGATCCTTTGATGGTACAAATGTACATAAGAAAAGTAATCAGTTGTTTTAGAAACTGACAATATTTCACCAATACAACAATAACAAATTGAAAATCAGTATTATTATTTTCTAAAAACACGCATTCGGAAGTTGTAAAAATCTAATTTCCAGCACTCTATATTTATATTCTAAATTAAAAATGGCTTTATATTTGATAGAATCTAAAATGTTAACCAATAACCACTCAATATGATAAAACATATTTTATTAGGAACTTTCTGCTTAGCTCAGTTTTCTTTTGCGTATGCCAAAGAAGTTCCGGCTCCTAAAACAGACGGTTTTATTACTTCTTCTCCCCTTCAGCAGGTACCGAAGACTGTTATTATCAAAACCAAAAAGTTCAAGATCAGAATCGACAAACAGCCGAATGGTAAGTACCTTTATCAGTCGTGGAATGCCAACACAAAGATTACTGCAAAACCAAGTATGATCATCAGTGATGGTGAACTGATTCCTGATGGTACTGGAGGGAATTATTACATCAACTTCAATAATGAGGGACACAGCTATCAGATCTGGAGAAATTATCTTACAGATTCTCCCAAAAAAGCACCTTATACATTGGTTGTAAATGATGCGAATGACCGTGAAATCGTTCGTCAGGACGGATATGTAGTGAAGAATTAAAGCTGGAAGATGGAGGTGAGAAGCTGGAAGTTGTTATCGTCATTCTATAACTTCTCTTTAAGCTCAAATCCGTTTTCCGCTCTTATAAAATAAAAATCCTGTATTGATTGATACAGGATTTTTTTTATGTTCCGGATTGTTTTAATTCTGTGAAAAAAGTACTTTCTTCGTAGCTTTCTTTTGCTGCTTTGTAACCGATATTGAAAATCTCTTCCAATCTGTCTTTTCTTCGTTCAAAAGTTCCGTAAGAAGATAATTTTTGGGAAGAAATGAACCAGTCACAGTAATCAAATTTTACTTTTTCAATCCTGTAGGACAGAAGGTCATAAGAACGGGAAACAATTGCTTTAATGGAGTTCAGATCCTTGATCTTTGCTTCGTTGGGTGGCGATACAAATACACCGATCAGTTTATCACAATCTTCTCTGATGATATCTGCCGGGAAGTTATTCAATACTCCTCCATCACAATACATCTCATCACCAATGATGTAAGGTGTCGTTATTCCGGGAATAGAGCATGATGCAATAATGGCATCAACAATCTCAAAATCTTTATCAAAAATCTTCTGAGTTCCGGCTACAAGCTCTGTGGCTACAATTTTCACTTCGATATCAAGATCTCCCAATTTCATTTCATGGAAAATAGGTTTCAGATAGTTTCTGAAGATCACTGAAGAAACCAATCCCGGCTGATTGAATGTAAAGTGTTTCCAATTGAAAAAATAGACAGAATTGAAAAATTCCAGGATTTCTTCAGGGTTTTTTCCTATAGCGTGAAGGCATCCTACAATGGATCCTGCGCTGCAACAGGAAAGGCTATCTACTTCAACACCTTTTTCCTGTAAGAATTTTAATACTCCTGCATGAGCGATTCCTTTGGTACCGCCTCCTGATAAAACAAGTCCTACTCTCTCAAAATTCATTGAATAAATGTAAGAAAACAGCCTGAGATAATTAAGTTAATTTTTATAAATATGCTGATTTTAAAATTATTTTAAGAAAATCCATTGTATACAAGCTAAAATTTCATCAGACACCTTTTCAGAAAAACGGATGATAAGCAATAAACCTAACAGCTTTCAAGAACCTGTTAGGTTTAGTTTACTATATTTCAGATTAGTATCAACGAAAAAAGCCTGGATTTCTCCAGGCTTTTATGATATAGATTTCTGTATTTCAGATTAAATGTGAATCACTTCACCGTAAGCAGCAGCAGCAGCTTCCATAATAGCTTCAGAAACTGTTGGGTGCGGGTGAATAGACTTGATGATCTCATGACCTGTAGTCTCTAGTTTTCTAGCTACAACAGCTTCAGCAACCATATCAGTTACCCCTTCACCAATCATGTGGCATCCTAACCACTCACCATATTTAGCATCAAAAATCACTTTGATAAATCCATCTGTGTTTCCGTTTGCAGTAGCTTTACCACTTGCAGAAAGAGGGAATTTACCTACTTTGATTTCGTATCCTTTTTCTTTAGCCTGCTTTTCAGTAAGACCAACAGAAGCTACTTCAGGGTGGCAGTATGTACATCCAGGGATATTGCCATAGTCGATTTTTTCAACGTGCATTCCTTTGATTTTCTCCACACAAGTGATTCCTTCTGCAGAAGCAACGTGAGCCAATGCCTGAGTTGGGATGATATCTCCGATCGCATAGTAACCAGGTACTGAAGTTTCGTACCACTCGTTTACCAATACTCTTCCTTTGTCTGTCTGGATTCCTACTTCTTCTAATCCGATGTTCTCGATATTAGCAGCAA
>CBFQYI010000442.1:0-4020 GCA_965720825.1 uncultured Chryseobacterium sp.
ATTCCAGCTTTCCTTTTAATGCTTTTACATTTCCTGTTTGCTTATAATATTGTTTTATTAATCCCTGATGAATTAATAGTTGTACTTCACTTAAAAACCATTCAAAATAAATATCCAAAAGGGTTATGGACTGTCTTGCAACATTTGCTTGACCAGCCTCCTGAATCTTTAATTTTTTAGTTAAGCGTAACATTTCTATAAGAACACTTTGCCATTTTTTTTTATTCTCTTCTGATTCATAACGATCTATTTTGGGAAGAATCTCAATGGTAAGATTATCAACCTGAAGAACCCCAACGAATTGTTTGAAAACGACACCATTATGTTTTAAATCAAAATATTGATAGTTGTGTAAGGCATTAAGTTTAGACAACTCTATGAAATGTTTTGTATCAAAATCTCTGTCGCCTATTCGTAAAAAACTATGTTCATAGACCTGTATTCTTTTACTAGAAATCATATTCTTAGTAAAAGTTTTATTGCGTCGTCAAAATTTAATTCATCAAACGGAATTAATTCAAATGTTTTTTGAATTTCAATATCATCTATGCCGTAAAAATCAGCAAAAATTTCTTTACTTTCAGATCTGCCTTTTTCTTTAACAAATCCTCTTCCTAAAATTAATCCGATTTTGCTGTAATCACTGTAGAAATACTCCTGAAGCAAAGGTATTATCTCATTTTTGAAAGAGTTTTTAAAGTCTTCTTTAATAAAATACGAATGTCCCAGTGTATAATTTCTATCTAAAAGGAGTTCAATTCGGGTGTTGATTTTTTCCATAACATCTGCCCGTGGGTAATCATTAAATGCTTTATCCTCAATCACCTTTCTATCAGGAAGCATCTCAGTGAAACAGAATCGTCTTCTTAAAGCAGTATCCAAAGCTTCAACGCTTCTATCAGCAGTATTCATGGTTCCAATAATATATAGGTTTGGAGGAACACAAAACTGAACTTCACTTTTAGAATAGGGCAAAGTAACCCTTGTTTCATTAAGTTGGCCTAAGCGCTTATCTTTTTCAATTAAAGTGATGAGTTCTCCAAATATCTGAGAAATGTTTCCTCTGTTTATTTCATCAATAAAAAGATAAAATGGTTCACTTACTTCAAATTTTGCCTTAACAACTTCTTTTGGACTTTTTAATGCGTCATTTAAATCCTCAAATCCAGCAAGATTTGCAGCTCGATCACAAGCAATTTTAAAGATGCCGTCTTCAACATTATACCTTAATTCATCATCTTCATCTAAATCTGGTTTGATTCCTTCAATGAAATCTTCATAAGAGAAGGACTGATGAAAGGTTGTAAAAATACTATTATTAGAGTGGGGAATCAGTTTTACAGATTCAATAGTCGTAATATCATCAAAAACAATATTATTTTCCTGTAATGCCTGTATTAAGGAATTCCATCTTTTACCTCCATTCAGTTTACCAAAGGTAGGAGTGTAAGAAGCGGACAATAATTCAGGAGTGTCAAAAATTTTAATCCATTTTACTTCAATAGTCTGAAAATCAAAACCACTTACAACAGCTTTTGAAAAGTCATAATTATGAAGGGCTTCAGCGATACCATAAAACTTTTTACCCGAGATAATACATAGATAATCTCCTTGTTTTACATCTGAGAAATAGGTTCTCATCTTGAAATTTTCGGTCTGTTTTTTATCCAGATCATTTAAATCACCAAGTCCAACTGAACACCATTCATAGCCTAGTCTGGTGCCATTTTTTAAATCATTCCACAAATACCCTCCTTGCCCGGGAGCCAGGTGCCAGAATGTTTTATGGCGATCAACTTTTATAGAAGAAGTAACAGGTTCTTTAGTTTCAGTCTTTTTAGCAGAGTTTAAAAAAGAATTGATTTTATAAGTTTTTCCGGTTCCCGGAGGTCCGTAGAAAATTTGATTAGGATAACTAAGATCAAAACTATTATTTTCCTCAATGTTTATGACCTCATTATTTTCTGTTTCACTTTTATTCCATAGGAGCTGAGTAAAATCAAAATAATCCTGGTCGGGTCCTTTCTTTTGGAGAATAAAACTATTGAGTGCAGGATAACTTTTGATATCCTCATCAATACCTAAAAATTCAGCAGCATTATATAAATTGTCCCACTTATAGATATTAACAATTTTGAAATCGTTATATAAAAAGGCAATTTTCCATTTGTAAGCATCACCTAAGTTAAGTTTGTCAATGCTTTCCAGATCATTGTTTTGTGCACTCTCAACAATGTTTAATAAAATTAGTTTGATTGTTGAAAACGCTTCTTCTCTTGTTTTACCATATTTTGAATGCCAAGCGTATTCATCATCTGTCATTCTATTCCCGTTCAGCACCTCTTTACTTTTATCTCTACGTTTGTAGATACCAAATTTGTAAGCAGAGCCTCCCCAAATACTTCCTAAAAGATTTGTCTTTGCTTCAACCCAATAGCAAAAGGACGTTTTATCCAGATTAGTATATTCCTCTAATTTTAAATCCTGAATTCTTGATAATGGCCATTCGTTAAGAAATTCTTCTTTTAATTTGTAATACTCTAAGTTTTTCATTGATTTTTGTGTAGATAATTTTAATGAAGTAGATGCTAAATCAATTGTGGTTTTAATTCCTTATTATAATTTTCGAGTGTTATGGTATAATAGATTTAACAGAAAATAAGAAAATGTAAAATATGCTGATACTATCATGTTGGAAATGAAATAGTATTTGTTTTCATGGTTTTATAATTATAGAAAGCAATAATAATAAAAATCTCCAGTTTCTGCTTACGGGAAAGCGTAAATTTTCTTGAAAGTCACTATAAATATTGCTCAGAAATACCCATAGGCCCTTCGGAAGTCCCGCTAACCCCTTCACCAAGCCCCTGAAGGGACTTTATGAACGGTCTCCACCCCCTTCATGAAGGGGATATACCCCCTTGGGTAAGGGGGTAGACGGACTTGGATAAGGGGCTGCACCTACTTATATAAGAGGGTAGAGACCGTTGTTCAAAGACCTAGAGAGGGTTGATATACTACCTGGAGGAGGTTAGGGAAGGAGGTGAGAATAAAGTATCAGAAATTTTATCAGAGATAAAATCTTTGCGCCTTAAACAGCGTCCTTATGATAAGAGCTTGCGTCTTTGCGATTTCCAACCAAAAATCAGCAAATGGATGCACACAAAAGAGCACGTTTTTCACGTGCTCTCAAAAAGTATTTATTCTTACTGATTGTTGTTTGAACCGGATGGAGGTGGTGTTTCAGTGGGTCCTGGAGTCTGTCCCGTCACAAAAAACTGCTTCATATCATCATAAATAACATTGGTACCCGGTACATTCTCTTCGGAAAGATATCTGATGCTTCGGTAGAAACTGATGGCGTTATGATAATTATCGTGATCCAGCAATACTTTGGTGTCTGAAAGTTGTTCAGTTAAAGAATCCAGTTGTTGAAGTCTTTGTTCGATCTGTTCTCTTGCAATATAATCTTTATCGAATTCTGCTTTATCCAGAAAGTTAGGAACGTACTGGGCATATTGTTCCATATAGATTTTGGCTTTATTCACGAAGAGTTTGTTCTGTTCTGCAATTCTTCCGTATTGCTGTCTCTGATCCGGAGTAAGGTTGATGGTTTTTCCCAACAGTACAGACTGGATGTCCTGAATTGCTTTATCAATAGTTTCCAGATCGCTTTTTGAAAAGCTTACACTGATTAAATTGTCTAGTGCCATAATATTGTGTTTTTGGGTTTGTATAATCAAATATAGGAAGTGTAAAGCATACAAAAACAGGGTGTTGTAATATTTTCAGAGCGTGTTCACCAGAAAGTGAAAACCAGATAATAGGGATTATTTTTTCTGACTTTTTGATGAAAAAAAGCGGGCTTAAAAACGGAAATGACTATATATGATTGAAGTCTCGTTTCACAGTATCAGCATGAAGAAAAGAGATTGTATTTAATCTGTTTTTTAAGGGGCGTTTTTCTAAATATTTTTCTATATTTAAACCTCATAAATGTTGATTTATCATGGAACATAC
>CBFQYI010000443.1:0-4019 GCA_965720825.1 uncultured Chryseobacterium sp.
TCTCCGCCTACGGACAGTCTGTATTTCAAACCTTTTAACAATTCAAGCTCTGTGAAAATATTTCCGAATGTTTTAAATAAAGTATACTTCCTGTTGGTCATTTCCTGAACAGCAACCGGATTTTCTACCAAAGCACCATCCGTTGCCGTATTTCCCAATATTTGCTGGGAAATAGCAAGACTTCCGTCATTATTATAAGGCTTAAAAAAGGGATACATTGCGGTAGCCATCTGCAGAGGATTGTAGCTTCTCGAATTTTCCGCAGCATTGATGGTTCCCGTTGCATAAGAAGGAGTCATAGTCACTCCCACTTTCCATTTATCAGTAAGCTCTGTGGAAAGGTTCACACTGGTAGAAAATTTTTCATAGTCTGTACCGATGACCAGTCCTTTCTGGTTAAAATAGCTCATGGTAAATGCATATTTGCTTTTATCACTTCCTCCGGTAATATTCAGGGAAGTCTGGCTGATGGGTGCAGGTTTCATTACGGTATTCAGCCAGTCGGTATCGGTTAATCCAGGTTGCTTGGCCAGATAAGGAGCTAAATAATCTGGAATTAATTCTCTCAAAGAAGCTCCTTTGCTTATTCTTGTTGCATTATCATCGGAAACACTTCTGTTACTGCCTTTGGAAAGATAATTGTTGTCTCTGGCTTCTTTCAGAAAAGTGGCCATATCATAAGCATTGACCAGTTTCACATTATCACTTCTCATCTGCATTCCGTAGTATGAATCAAAAGAAACGGCCATTCTCCCCTTTTTCCCTTGCTTTGTTTCAATGATGATTACTCCGTTTGCTCCTCTGGAACCATAAATAGCTGCGGAAGCGGCATCTTTTAAAATATCAATTTTGGCAATGGAATTAGGATCAATTGCATTCAGATTGGAACCTTCGGTTAAAGGAAGTCCGTCTACAACAATTAAAGGATTGGAACCAGCAGTTAACGTACCGATTCCCCTTACTCTGATAGAGGGAGAACCTCCTGGTGTTGCATTAGCCTGAGTAATCTGAACTCCGGTTGCTTTTCCCGCAATAATATCACCAAAATTGCTGGATGCGATCCCTTTCATCTGTTTCTCATCAATAGAAGAAATAGAGCCGGAATTGTTTTTCTTACTCTGTTTTCCATAACCGACCAGAACAACCTCATCTATATTTTTCTCTTTGGATTTTACCGTGTCTTTAATGGGATTGAAATACTCTGCAGACTGTTGAGCATTCGTTCTCTGAATTTTCGCAATCGCTCTTGTATTGAGACGAACGGTGACTGTTTTCTGATCTACATTAAAATCCAGACCGATACTTTTTTTGAGATAATCTAAAGATGAAGACAACGACTGATAGTTCACCTGAGATTCATCCACCTGAATATCCTTCAGGTCTGAAACCGAATAAAAGAATTTTACACCATGCTCTCTGGACAGTTTTTCAAAAATTTTAATTAATGGTGTTTTCCGCTGTATGACGGACTGTTGAAAACATTTGTTAGCCTCTGCGAAGGTAAACTGTGGCGCGCACAAAAGACCCAACAACATCATGCTAATTGTTGTTTTTTTCATAGCTTTGCTGAAATTAGTTGTTATTTGACTGATTTATATTCAATGCATCGGTAACCCCAATTACTGGTGCATTATTTTTCTAATATAATATGTTGATCTGATTCTTTTCGTGTGTTGAGATTAAATGGAAATCCTATAGTTTTAATCACTTTATCCAGATCTCCGGTGATATCTCCATCAATAACATTTTCTCTAAATTGCTGAGGATAGGTTATTGAGATATTGTACGTCTTCTCCAATTGAGAAACTGCCTGCCCGAATTTAATTTCATTAAAATCAAATGTTCTTACCACATCCTGATCATAGAAATGCTTTTCAGCTCCGTCTTTTTCTGCAAGCCATGTTTCTTTAGGTAAAAGGAACGTGGTATGACCGTTGTAATCAATTTTTACTTTTCCTTCTTTCAAATAGACTTTTTTATCTTCGGATCTTTGATCCAACAGGAATTTTGTTCCCAGCACTTTTACTTTAAATCCATTGGCATCAATGATAAAAGGCAACGCTTTATTTTTAGCAACACTGAAGAATGCTTTTCCCTTGAAAGAAACATTTCTACCTTTCTTTCCGAAATCATCTGTAAGGGTCAATTCACTTTCAGGTTCTAATGTAATGATACTTCCATCTGGTAAAGTGAATTCCTTTTGCATCCTTTCAGATTTGAAAACCATTTGCTGATGGGATGAAGATTTCATATCATTTTGAGTCAAGAACAGAGTCATCACCGTAAACAAAGGCAAAAGAACAGCTGCAGCCCATAAAAACTTTTTTGTTTTGTTTCTGGATCTGATTTTATTCTCAAGTCCGTTCCAGATTCGCTGATCTGCCGAATCCTTTATTTTCCGGTTTTCTTCTTTGACTGATTTCCATTGATTTTCGAAATCCATATGCTCCTGTTTGATCTTTATTAGAGAATACGCAGAAAGTGTACAATCGTCAACCCTTATTTTTTTGATTTAACGATTTGTTCATATTGAGTGATATTGGGTTAAAATTAGCTTAATCTTAACCAGAAGAAATTAAATAAGGATGGGACTTGGAACAAAAAACAGTATCATCTAAAAGAAAAAATTAAGATTCGCCCTCAGAAACTTCAACACCATATTCACGTGCTTTTCAACGGCTGTTTTAGAAATATCATTTTCCTGAGCGATGGTAAAAAGACTGAGATTCTGTATTTTATTTTTGATGAAAAACTCACGGCTTCTTTCGGGAACCTGCTCCAAAAGACTTTCTATCTTTTTAAGCTGATCTTCCTGTTGGATCTGTTTTTCGATGTCTGAGCTTTCTTCATCCTGACTTTCCTGGGAATTTTCAAGAGGAACAAAAATCATTTTTCTTTTACGGTAGAAATTGGAGATTTCCTGTTTGGCAGATTTAAAGATGAGTGCTTCAATTTCTGACGGAGAATAGGTTTTGGATAGATATTTCCAGACATGCATAAAAATATCCTGAACAATTTCTTCAATATCCTCCTCTTCCGAAAGGTATTTGGCCACAAAAAAATACACCCTGTGCTTGTAACCGGAATATATTTCTTTAAAATGATCCATTCTTTAATACGTCTTTGAACTCAAAACTGGTGGTACAAAAGTATCTAAAAGCTATGGCAATCATATTAAATATATATTAAGTTTAAATCCTTAGCGATAAGTCAGCACCGGATTTTCACAGAAATATCTTCTGCTCAGAAAGAAAAGTCCAAATCATCAGCGGAAGGTCTGAAATTGGAATGCATAGCCGCTGTAAAATAGTCACAAAACACCTGATACACTGCAGAATTGGTATCTGTTGCCCGGATTCCTAATTGGGTGTAAATAGTAAGAATCTGATGGGACAATCTTTGAACCAGCTCTACTCCATATTGATGAATATCGTGTTGCTGATCATCAGAAATCTCTTTGTGATCACCGAGTATATTTTCTACTTCTCTGGCAATTTGTAATACTTTTACCAAATGTTTTTCAACAGACTCTGCGAAACTTTTGAAATGGATCTCTGGACGAATCAATTCTGCCTCTTCAATAAAATGAGAAGCCATTCCCAGATAATTGACCAATAGCGTCAAGTCTGCAAAAACCCGAAACGGAATGGTGTCCAAAATATCATTGGTGAAAAAAGTATCATACACAAAACTGTAATCTTCACTAACGAGAACATTTTCAACAGTAAATGAATAGGTGCCGCTGGCTTTCATCCCCATAGATTTCCAGTTGGGAATAATTTGAGCCTGTTCTTTCGGAATAATGAATGAGTGAATGATCTCATTACCGTCTTTATCCATTATAGATTTCCCGTTTTCTGTAATCTTGGCGTTCAATGTGAAATGGGTCAGATGAGGTGCTCCGGTTGCAAAATTCCATGAACCGTTGATCAGATAAGTGCTGTCATTTTGTTTTTCTGCTGTACCACCAATCATACCGCTTCCTCCAAAGCAGGTTTCAGAATGGGTGAACAGTAATT
>CBFQYI010000444.1:0-4015 GCA_965720825.1 uncultured Chryseobacterium sp.
AGACAGATAGCCATCTCTATTATTAATGTGATAAGAAATGGTAATTTAAAGGCTGGAATGGCTCTTCCCGGTACCAGAGAACTTGCAAAAACGCTGGGTGTGCATCGTAAAACGGTAATTGCGGCATATGAAGAGCTCAATGCCCAGGATTGGATCTTGATTATTCCCCGAAAACAGGTTAGGGTATCTGAACATATTCCAACTCTACAGCCTCAAAAGTGGAACGTTCAAGATTCATCTGTATCCTATGAAAATAATTTCGATCTTCCGCTTCATGTATCAAAAAAAGATCCGTCACAGCAGGAACTGATTGCACTTCCTGACGTTTTCATTGATGATGGACATCCCGACATTCGGCTTTCTCCTATAGATGAACTGTTGAAAATTTACCGCAGCTATACATCAAGAAGCTTTAGCATTAAAAAAGCTGTTGTCGGGACAACTCAAGGTACGCTAAAACTAAGAGAAGAATTATCGAGATATTTATCTGCAACAAGAGGACTGAATATTTCCGCTGATAATCTATTGATTACCCATGGTGCACAAATGAGCATTTATCTGGCGGCTCAGTTACTTTTACAGGCAGAAGACATTATTATTTCCGGAAAACCAGGATATCCTATGGCAAACAGTGCTTTTGAAAAAACAAAGGCGTCCTTAATAGAAGTTCCTGTAGACGAAAACGGACTGGATATCAATGCTCTCGAAAAAATATGTAAAAAGAAAAAAATAACAGCTGTATACATCATTCCTCATCATCATTATCCTACAACAGTCACTTTGAGCGTTGAAAGGAGAATGAAACTGTTGGAGCTTTCCAATCAATATACGTTTGCTATTATTGAGGATGATTACGATTATGATTACCATTATTCCTCCTCACCATATCTACCTTTGGCAAGTGGAGCTCATAAGGGGAATGTCATTTACATAGGTTCATTTTCCAAAATATTGGGTTCTTCCATTCGTATTGGTTTTATGGTAGCTCCTAAAAATTTTATTCAGGAAGCTGTTGTTTTACGAAAAGCAATAGATGTAGGAGGGGATGGATATATGCAAAACGCATTAGCAGAATTGATTAAAAGTGGTGATTTGGGAAGATATCTGAAGAAAGCCAAAAAATCTTACCATCAACGCAGAGATTATCTGAATATACTTTTGCAACAGCATCTGAGTCCTTATATCTCTTTTACTTTACCAGACGGAGGTTTGTCGGTATGGATACAGCTCAAACATCCATACAGCGTTAATACATTGAAAACTCATTCACAATTGAAAATCAAGCAAATAGATAAAGAAGAGAATGCTTTTCGATTAGGTTTTGCTTCAAAGAATGAGAAAGAACTTGAAGATGCCGTTTTATTCATGAAGAAAATTCTTACAAATAGGTATTCAATATGATTGTTTAATTTAAAAACAAAAAATTCGTCACTTCACCGAAAACCTAGGATATTTTTTTTTTGTGATCTCTTAACAAGCCAATCATCAAAATAAATTTTATATTAGTAGAATAATAACCATCTAAAACTTAAGAATTAAATACAGAAAACATGAGAAACACTATTTATACTTTGTTATTATTATTTTTATTCGTAAACGTGAATGCTCAGGAATATTCAAAATTAATAAGTGAAGCTAATCAATTATATGAATCAAAAGATTATAAAATGTCAGCAGATTTATATGATAAAGCTTTTAAAATCGAAAGCGAAAATCCAAGTCACTTATATAATGGTGCATGTTCATCTTCTTTAGCGGGAGATACAAAACAAGCATTTAAATGGTTGAATTTATCAATAGAAAAAGGCTGGACCAATCTAAAGCACTTAAATTCTGATACAGATTTAGAAAATTTGCATTCAAAAAAAGAGTGGGGGAAAACCATTGAAAAGTTAGAGAAAAAAATAGCGGCCATAGAAGCAAATTACGACAAACCATTGCAGGCTGAATTATTGGCAATTCTTGAAGAAGACCAGAAATATAGAGTGCAAATGGGTGAAACTCAAAAAAAATTCGGCCCAAATTCTAAAGAAATGAATGACCTTTGGAAAATAGCCAATCAGAAGGACTCTATTAATTTAATAAAAGTAAAAAAAATATTAGATGAGAAAGGCTGGGTGGGTAAAGACAAAGTAGGTGCGCAAGCCAATAGTGCATTATTTCTTGTCATTCAACATTCAGATCTTGAAACGCAAAAAAAATATCTACCGATGATGAAAGAAGCGGTAACAAAAGGCAATGCAAGTCCAGGTTCTTTAGCTTTGTTAATTGACAGAATAGAAATTCGGGAAGGTAGAAAACAAATCTACGGAAGTCAAATAGGAATCAATCAAAGTAATAATACTTACTATGTTTTACCTTTAACTGATCCTGACAATGTAGATAAAAGAAGAACTGAAGTCGGTTTAGATCCAATTTCTAACTATATTAAAAATTGGAATTTAGTTTGGGACGTTGAAAAGTATAAAAGAGAATTACCCGAATTAGAAAAATTAAATAAATAAAAAAGCTTACAAAAGCTTTCAAAAATGTCGGATTAAGGAATCTTTAAATTAAGCCTTAATCCGACATTTTATTTTGTAGGCTATAAAATGTAAGAGATTAATTGTGACACTAACAAGCTTTCTAGATTTAAGGAAATGATTTACCTGAAAAATTAAAAGCAATTGCAGAAGAGATTAAAACCTGAGACAGAGTTTATTATACTTGAAAATCTGATACCATAATCGAAAGTGTAAAATGATGAAATCTAACATGTTCTGTGAATCTTTGAACCTCAAATAATATACAATTTAACATAATATAAATTATAGGATTTTTATTACAGCCTAGAAATAGAGTAATTACCCCCCTGAGAATCTCTTATTCTGCAATTTTCCCTATCAAATATTCTTTAACCGTTTCTAAGAACTCCTCCTGGGTCATAAAACGATCCAGAAACTCTTCCAGCTTTCCTTCATTCTCAATTTCCTGAAAATACATTTCATGATCCGTACCATAGACTGTTGGATTATTCTGGTCAGGATCTGTTGCGCACACGAAAAAATGATCAGGATATCCG
Organism: uncultured Chryseobacterium sp.; assembly: GCA_965720825.1. Classification (GTDB taxonomy): domain Bacteria; phylum Bacteroidota; class Bacteroidia; order Flavobacteriales; family Weeksellaceae; genus Chryseobacterium. Next base: position 3,062 of record CBFQYI010000444.1, read on the forward strand.
TAAGAATAAAATATACAGATAAAATCCATCTCTTTGCCCTGTACGATTTTTTTTACTTCATATTCCTCTACAAGTCCATCCAGTTCTTCATAATCCTGTGAGTTTTCTTTAAATGGCGTGAAAATCCAATCTTTAAAAAAATATTGACCGTACGGCAATTCATGGTCAGAAAAATAATGTTCCAGTAAGTTCTTATAAAAACTTTTCTGATCCGCTACATATAAATCTTTATACTGTTCATAATACTGATCTATACCATAGACATCCCAATCTTTGTCATAGAGATGATGATTAAAGCTGAGACTCTTCCAGTTTTCAACAAAACTTTTATCAGCACTCAAACCTTCTGTATTTCCTCCTAACTGCTTAATTTTATCTGCAATACTCTTATTCATGTATTATAGTTTACTTTTATATTATGTTAAATTGAAACCATTACAAAGTCTCTTATTGATCTTAAAAATACAAAATCTTGCCACATGGCAGTTTTTATTCTGTAAAAACAGAATACCTTTATCCTAACCAAAAAATAAAATAGTATGAAACCTAAAATGATCTGGGCCAATCTGGCCGTAACCGACCTTGAACGCACACAGAAATTCTATACTGAACTGGGATTCAGACCCAATAATCCTCACAGTTCCAATGAGCTGGTAAGTTTTTTTATGGCTGGCAATGAATTGATTGTTCACTTTTTCTTAAAAAATGTCATAGAAAACAACCTGAAAAGCATAAAATTTGGAGATCCGCAAAGCTCCAACGAAATTATATTCACCCTTTCTACAGAAAGCAAAAACCAAGTGGATGAATGGGCTGAAGAAGTAAAAAATGCCGGAGGAACCATTGTTTCAGAGCCTGAGAGCTTTGGAGAAAACTACTACGGTTTTGTATTTGCAGATCCTGATGGACACAAGTTCAATGTATTTTTTATGTAAATTTTCAAAATATTTTTGC
>CBFQYI010000445.1:0-4009 GCA_965720825.1 uncultured Chryseobacterium sp.
AAATCACTGGTACCGTAATCTTTGTACTTTTCTGCAAATGGAATAATATTTCCGCGGAGAAATTCAATGATGCTCTCATGATCACTCAATAAATCCTTCATGTATCCCAGACCATCGTTTGTTCTTTCACTGTATTCTGTTAAATGAGTCAATTCCAGATAGATTTTCATCGTGGCCGGTGCATAATGGCCGATTTTACGCATGCGTTCTGCAACGCTGTCAATCAGCTCATCCAGCTGTTTGTACTGTTCTTCAAAGAAAATGTGGTTGGCGTGGAAGTTATCTCCGGTTACATTCCAGTGGGCATTTCTTGTTTTGATGTAAAGCAGTGTTTCATCAGCCAATAATTTTGCCAATTGTTCTGCAACAGCTTCTGTGTTTTTTTCTGTAATTCCGATTTTTGTTTTCATAATAATAGGATCTATTATTGAGCATTATTGCCCTTTTTCTGACGTAAAGGTCAGTCATAATCCTGTGAAATTATCTGTATTTTCGATGAACGGGCAGAATCAGTCGGTGAAAAGATGGTTAATCCATCATTTCGGAATTATAATTTTAGAGTTCGGAAAATGGTAACGGACAATGGTTTAGCCGTAAAGATTCTTTTTTAAAAATGCAAGGCTTCCTTTGGCAAGTTCCTGGGCGTTGTAAGGGGAAGTCTGCCATAGTGATACTTTTTCCTGCATTCCGGCAATTGAAGAAGAGAAATTTTCAAGAACGAGATTCCCTTCAAAGTTAATTTTTTTCAATGCAGAGAAAAATTCTTCCCAATTGACTGTGCCTTCTCCGAGCATACCGCGGTGAGATTCTGTAACATGAAGGTGCTTCAGCATTTTTCCGGAATTGATAATCGGATCATAAAAATTATTTTCTTCAATATTCATATGAAAGGTATCAAGGTGAAGGAAAAGGTTATTTTTACCTGTTTTTTTAATAAGTTCCAGTACATTTTCCGCCGTATTGCAGACATAGGATTCATAACGGTTAATGGGTTCTATGGCAATATCTATGCTTTTGGTTTGGGCATAATCTGCCACATTACTCCATACGTCAGCAATGATTTCTTTTTCATTTTCTGTGAGTGGTTTTCCGGTAAAAACACCAATGCCGCCATGCAGGACACCTGCCAGAAGATTGGTTTCCAGTTCATATACTTTATCAATGGCTTTTTTGATCAGTCTTTCTGCTGATTCGGGCTCAAATGCTATATGTGTTTCTTTGGGAAGGTTCAGTGAACAGACAGCTTCCAGATGGTTTTCTTTTAATTGTTTTTTTACTGTACCGGCATCAAAGTCCATTGAATTCGGCAACAGTATTTCGATAAGATCAAACCCTGCCTTTGAGGTTTTTTCTATGGCATATTTTCCTGATTCAGCATTCCATAACGGAGTGATCCAGGAGAGTAGGGAAGCCCCTAATTTTACATTCATAATATCTTTTTATTTTATTGTTAAAAAATCCACCATTCTGTCCGTATTCCGAAATAAGTCCCGAATCTTTTGGCGCCTGATTGCTGTAAAAACGGTGAGTAAAGATTGTTCATAGCCTGATCATTATATCTTGATACCTCTGCTATAAATCGGATATGAGGTCTTGCCCAGACACTTCGTTCTGCAGTAGGAACAATTGTAGGAGCTAAAACCAGTTTCATCATTGATGCAGCATCCTGCATTCCGTTTTTTCGGGTGGCATAATGGAACTCAGAAAGGATATGAAACCAGTTGTTGAAATAATAGGTCGCTCTTATACCGGTATTAAACTCTGTTTTTCTGTTGAAGATTTCGCGGTTATAATAGTCCATCGCTTTATCCCTGCTGTCTGATCCTCCTTTACTTTTGGTAAAAACGGCATAGGGATTAAGCGACCATCGGTTTGAGATATTCCAGAGTAAATGTTCAACAATTGTAAGAGAGTAAGCTCCTTTGTATGTTTTTGTGACCTCATCAGGAGCTCCGTAGGTTCGCCAGGTCTGTGTATTACCATTATCGCCTCCATTGGCAATTCCTGTCCCGTATCTTACAGAAAGCTGATTGAATGAACCCGGAATTGTTGTTGGAATATCTGTATTTAATTTAGCTCCGAAAACCCAGCCCCGATCTGATGGATATTGTTCTATAGAGTTCTCTCCCGATTTTTCCACATGATGAAATTCTGCCAGAAATTTCAGTTTATACTTTGAATTTTTAAATGGAAGCGTATGTTCGAGAACAAACACTTCCCTCTGTCTATAGATCAGGTTTTTTGCTCCGCTGATCACATTGGTATAGGAATAGGGAGTAGAATTGCTTGCCGCCGTGTCAATAGCCGCTGGGAAAAACATGGAAAATCGTGTGTTTTTGTGCCTTACACCCCAACCTGTTGCCGAATGGTCATCAAAATAAAAATAATCTGCAATATGAATATCATCATATCTCAGCCATCTTGATCCTGCCCAGACATCCCAGTCACTTCCCATAATATTTCTCGCTTCCACAAAGGCTTCCGGCAAGGCAATAATCATTCCCTGATTGGACTTTGAATCTACATTTCCCAGAAAAGTTCCGCCTGAATAAAAGCTCAGTCTCGCCTGCATATCGATCTTTGTATTTTTTGTACTGTCGCCGTTTACCACCGGACTAAAATGGAAAGCCGGTAAAAAGTCAACATAATCTCCCTGATCCATTCTGCCTCCTAAAGATCCCTGGTTATTCAGGTTGAGTTGTCTTCCTGTTTTTCCATCGGCATTCGGAGAATAGCCAACCCCAATTCTTCCGGTAGTTCCAAAGGAAAATTTTTTGTTGGTAATTGTGATCTGGGCAGTAATTCCCCTGCCAGCACATAAAAAGAATATGCACCAGGCTAATAAAAGCTTTGTTTTCATAGGGATTATTTAAGTGTTTTTGGCTTGTAATATTTTAATGCAAATAATAAAATAACAGCATAGCAGAGAATAGGAAGAAGATAGGCATGTGCAATATCTTTTTCTGCAACTCTACCCATGATAGGGGGGAAAACAGCTCCTCCGAACATTGCCATAACCAGGAATGATGAAGCCTGCTGAACTTTTGACCCTAATCTTTTAAGTCCAAGACTGAAGATCGTAGGGTACATTACACTCAGGAACAGGTTAAGTAAAATAAGGCTGATAAATGATACCCATCCGAAACTTTGGGAAATAATCAGGCACAGAGTAATATTGCATATTGTAAAGATAGCCAGCAGTTTGTTGGGAGCGATGAATCTCATAAGGAAGGTTCCGATAAATCTTCCAATCATCATCATCGCCATACTCAGAGAAAAATAATAAGAAGCCTGAATCTCCGGGAGATGCATTTTTTCTACCCCGTAGTTGATAAAATAGGCCCATGTTCCGCCCTGCGCAGCAATGTTGAAGAACTGGGCAATAACTGCAAATATAAAATGCCTTTGCTTGTACAGCGGTGCATTTGGATCTGATACTGTTAGATCTTCTCGCTTTTCATTGTCTGAAATGATGATATCTTCTGCATGAGGATTCTTGAGATCCGGTACTCTGATAAAGCTGAAAATAATGGTAATTGCAAGAATGACAATACCAATACAGGTATAAAGATTTTTAACTGAATCCAGAGATCCAGATCCTGAATCTGGTGTACCGAAAATGAAGTATCCACCTAGAAGAGGGCCGATAATTGCGCCTAAACCATTAAATGACTGAGCAAAATTAAACCTCTGATCACTCGTTCTTTCATCTCCTAGAGCTGCTACAAAAGGATGGGCTACTGTTTCAAGAGTAGCCATTCCCATTGCCAGAACAAAAAGAGCCAGCCTGAAAAAATCAAATGAAGAAGTATTGGCTGCCGGAATAAATAGAAAAGATCCCAGTGCAAATAATGAAAGCCCTAATATGACACCCAACTTATAACCAAATCTTTTCATAAAAAGTCCTGCAGGAATTCCCATAAGTGCATAGGCTCCGAAAATGGAAAGCTGTACCAGCCCCGATTTTGACTTCGAAATGTGAAGAACATTCTGGAAATGCTTATTCAGG
>CBFQYI010000446.1:0-4007 GCA_965720825.1 uncultured Chryseobacterium sp.
AAAAGAGTTAACATATTATTGTTTTTTTGGTTTATCCAAATATAAAAAAAGCTTCTAAATAATTAGAAGCTTTTTTTATTATATTTTTAAAAACGTTTATGCATCAATTTTTGCATATTTCGCATTTTTCTCGATAAACTCTCTTCTTGGCGGAACTTCATCTCCCATCAACATAGAGAAAATACTGTCTGCTTCCACTGCATTATCAATATTTACCTGCTTCAGAATTCTATGCTCAGGATTAAGGGTTGTTTCCCAAAGCTGCTCAGGGTTCATTTCTCCAAGACCTTTGTAACGTTGTACTTCTACTCCTTTACCGTCCGGAGCCATTTCTAAAGTAAACTCTTCACGTTCTTTTTCGTTGTAAGCATATACTTTTTTGTTCCCTTTCTTTAATAGATATAAAGGAGGTTGAGCAATATAGATATATCCATTCTCAATAAGTTCCTTCATATATCTGAAGAAGAAAGTAAGGATAAGGGTAGAAATGTGAGATCCATCAATATCGGCATCGGTCATGATTACGATCTTGTGGTATCTTAGCTTTGCCATGTTCAACGCTTTGCTATCTTCTTCAGTACCTACAGAAACTCCAAGAGCTGTGTAGATATTTCTGATTTCCTCATTATCGTAAACTTTATGAAGCATAGACTTCTCTACGTTCAAGATTTTACCTCTTAATGGAAGGATAGCCTGGAAGTGTCTGTCTCTTCCTTGCTTAGCTGTCCCACCTGCGGAATCTCCCTCTACAAGGAACAATTCAGATTCTGCCGGGTCTTTGGACGAACAGTCGGATAATTTCCCAGGAAGACCAGAACCTCCCATCGGAGATTTTCTCTGAACCATCTCACGGGCTTTTTTAGCGGCCTGTCTTGCTTTTGCTGCTAAAACAACTTTCTGAACAATCAGTTTAGCTTCTGCAGGATTCTCTTCTAAGAAGTTAGTCAGCATTTCGCCTACAATCTTATCTACAGCTCCAGAAACTTCAGAGTTTCCTAGTTTTGTTTTCGTCTGTCCTTCAAACTGAGGTTCCATTACTTTTACAGAAATCACAGCTGTTAATCCCTCTCGGAAGTCATCTCCTGTTACTTCTACTTTTTCTTTCTGTGGAATACCAAGATCATCAGCATATTTCTTAAGGGTTCTCGTCAAAGCACGTCTGAAACCTGCCAGGTGAGTTCCTCCCTCATGAGTATTGATATTATTTACATAAGAGTGAAGATTTTCGTTGAAAGATGTATTGTAACGCATTGCTACTTCTACAGGAATATCATCTCTTTCTCCTTCCATGAAGATTACGTGTTCCATAATAGATTCACGGCTACCATCAATATAGGCAACAAACTCTTTTAATCCTCCTTCTGAATGAAAAACTTCTGTTTTGAAAGATCCATCTTCCAATGCTTCTCTTTCATCAGTTAGTGTAATGGTAATTCCTTTGTTAAGGTAAGAAAGTTCTCTTAAACGGCTTGCTAATGTATCATAATTGTAAATTAACTCTGTAAATATACTATCATCCGGCTGGAAAAACTGCTTAGTCCCTCTTTTTTCACTGTGTCCAATCTCTTCTACACCTGTCTGTGCTTTTCCTCTTGAATAGATCTGCTGGTAAACGTTTCCATCTCTGTAAACTGTAGTGATCATCTCATTGGAAAGTGCATTCACACAAGAAACCCCAACTCCGTGAAGACCTCCGGAAACCTTATAAGAGTCTTTGTCAAACTTACCTCCGGCTCCAATTTTCGTCATTACAACTTCAAGGGCAGATTTCTGTTCTTTTTCGTGGAAATCAACCGGGATACCTCTACCGTTATCACTTACCTCAATTCCGTTTCCTTCCTTGATGCTAACGAAGATCGTGTCGCAGTATCCTGCCAATGCCTCGTCAATAGAGTTATCTACTACTTCATAAACCAAGTGGTGAAGTCCTCTGACTCCTACATCACCAATGTACATTGAAGGGCGCATACGAACGTGCTCCATTCCTTCCAATGCCTGAATACTACTAGCTGTATATTGTTTTTGACTCATATTAAATATTAAAAATCCTGCTATATGCAAAGACTTACAAATATCGTGATTTTTTTCGAGGTATGAAAGTTAAAAAGTGTCAAAAAAATGTAGAGTTTTCTTATTGAAAACATAAGAAAAAGTAAGCCAATAAAAGATTCAAAATTAAAAGGTATTGTTGAAATACCAACTGTTGTAAATCATATTCAACATCAATAATTTATGCGTAAATTTATTTACTGAAAAGTTGATATTATGGATGATTTTATAGCAGCACGCGCTCAGATGGCACTCTCTCTGGGCTTTCATATCATATTCTCCTGTGTGGGTATGGTGATGCCTTTTCTAATGGCTTTTGCCCATTGGAAATACCTAAAAACCAATAACGAAGTATATAAAGGACTGACAAAAGCATGGAGCAAAGGGGTAGCCATCCTTTTTGCTACAGGAGCTGTTTCAGGAACGATGCTTTCCTTTGAACTTGGACTTCTATGGCCTGGATTCATGAAACATGCCGGTCCTATTTTCGGAATGCCGTTTTCGTTGGAAGGAACAGCCTTTTTCATTGAAGCCATTGCGATCGGCTTCTTTTTATATGGATGGGAAAGATTCAATAAATGGTTTCACTGGTTCTGCGGATTTCTTGTAGGAGTAAGCGGACTGGCATCAGGAATTCTGGTGGTAGCAGCCAACTCATGGATGAACTCTCCTACCGGTTTCGATTATATCAATGGACAGTATCTTAATATTGATCCTATCAAAGCGATGTTCAATGATGCGTGGTTTCCTCAGGCTCTTCACATGACGGTTGCAGCATTTTGTGCAACGGGATTTGCGGTAGCTGGAGTACATGCTTTTATGATCATGCGAAAAAGAAATATTGAGTTTCACACCAAGGCTTTCAGAATTGCTGTAGGATTTGCTTTGATTGGAGCATTCGGAGCACCTTTAAGTGGAGATGTTGCTGCAAAATCGGTGGCAGAAAGACAACCTATCAAACTGGCAGCTATGGAAGCTCATTTTGAAACTGAAAAAGGGGCTTCATTTGTAATTGGAGGAATTCCTGATGAAGAAAAAGAAGAAGTGAAATATGCAGTGAAAATTCCGAAAGTTTTAAGTTTTCTGGTGAGCAATGACTTCAATTCTGAAGTTAAAGGTCTTAAGGATTTCCCCAGAGATGAATGGCCTCCGATTGCCGTTGTTCATTATGCCTTTCAAATCATGATTTTCTTCGGAGTGGTGATGATTGGTATTGGAGCTATTTATTTATATGCTTTCTTCTTCAAAAAAGAATGGCTGAGTAAACATTGGTTACTGAAAACATTTTTAATAGCAACACCTTTTGGATATATTGCTCTGGAAGCAGGATGGACAGTAACAGAAGTCGGAAGACAGCCTTGGATCATTTATGGAATCATGAGGACGGTAGACGCTGTAACTCCTATGCCGGGAATACAGTATTCTTTCTACTTCTTTACTGCTATTTTCGTATCATTATCATTGATCCTCGTTTTCCTTTTAAAGAGACAGATTCAAATGGTACCGAAGCTTTACGATCCTACAGATGCTCAGTTTAACGATAAAAACAAAAAATCATGATTTACATTGTAATAGGTTTTCTCTGGCTCTCCATCTGTCTTTATATTATTTTAGGGGGAGCTGATTTCGGGGCTGGAATTGTGGAACTTTTCACGCATAAAAAAGCCAGAAATAAGACCCAGGAAATCATGTATGAATCCATAGCTCCTGTATGGGAAGCTAATCATATGTGGCTGATCATCGCTATCGTAATTCTCTTTGTAGGGTTTCCCGAGATTTACACCACTATGTCAACCTATCTTCATATTCCTTTAGTGCTGATGCTTTTGGGAATTATTGCAAGAGGAACAGCATTTACCTTCAGACATTATGATGCTGTAAAAGATAACTGGCAGGTTTTATATACTCATATCTTTTATTATGCCAGTCTTTTAACTCCTTTCTTTTTGGGATTAATT
>CBFQYI010000447.1:0-3996 GCA_965720825.1 uncultured Chryseobacterium sp.
TTGTTACAAAACGGGTTGCATCCACCATATTAATAGGTCTCGTGCTATGCTTAAAATCTCCTCTGATTCCTCCTACAACCAACACCGCTGTAATACACAGCGTAAGAATGGAAGTGATAAAGTAAGGAAGCAGCTTCACAGGTTTCACCTCTTCTACTTTTATCCTTTTGTAAAGGAAAACCCATAAAATCATCAACAGGATGTACCAAATCAGTACAAAAGGATGTTCTCCCACAGAGATCATTAATGTCTGGGATACATTGGACTCATGTTCTGCCACCTGAAATACGGCTGAAGTAAGCCTGGCCTGCGCGAATTTATAGTAAATAAAATCCCCGAAATTCATGGCATAGGCAATCCCATTGGTAATGAAATACAGCCAGAAAAGAATCTTCTGAAAAACTTTCTTTGTATTGATGACCAATGGCAACAAACTCAGGAGGATAAATAGTGCATTGACATATAAGATAGCTGTGGTATCGAAAGCTGTACCATGGAATGCCAGCTTTATATATTCTGAAACGGAGTCGACTTTAATCAGATCTTTATTAAAATACCAGAATAAAAGTCTGGCAATCTGATAAAAAACATAGGCTAAAAAAATCCTGTAAACCAATGCCAGAACTTCCTGTTTTCTAAATCCTTTTAAAAATTTCATGGAGCAAATTTACATCAAAATCACTTTAATGCATTTTTTAGTTCATATTATTTTGAGTTAGAATTTTTAAAAACTGTAATTTTGTGTTTATGGATTTTATAAAGAATAATCTGGCCAATGCCTTAACCCTGGCTAACTTATTTGCAGGTTGTGTAGGTGCAATACATTTAATTTTAGGAGATTATCAGACAACAGCAATCTGTCTTATCCTCTCTTCGATTTTCGATTTTTTCGATGGCTTTGTAGCCAGAGCTTTAAAATCAAACTCTAATCTTGGCCTTCAGCTGGACTCGCTTGCGGATATGGTAAGCTTTGGAGTAATCCCGGGCCTTACGATGTATAAAGCTCTTGAACCTTTCGGGGCAGAACTGCTTGGAATGCATTTTCCGTTTGAGATCAAGTATCTGGGACTTATTGTCACTGTATTTTCGTGCCTGAGACTTGCCATCTTTAACCTTGATGAAGAGCAGCGTTATTATTTTAAAGGATTGAATACGCCTACCAACACCGTTTTACTTTTCGGCCTTTATTATGCCTTTAAAGAAACCGGATCTTTCAGCTTTTTGTTTGATAATGAATTGTTATTGATCCTGTTGACTCTACTTACGTCATGGCTTCTGATCAGCCCGATTAAGATGATGGCGATGAAATTCAAATCAAAACAATTAAAAGATAACTACCCTAAAGTTGTATTACTGATGGGAGGAATTGCTATTCTTGCGATATTCCAGGTTATTGGAATCCCAATGCTTGTTATTTATTATATACTAGTGTCATTAATTTTTCAGGCACAATTAAAATAAACTCATTTAAATAAAACACATTTCAAATTATTAATAGACATCATGAATTTAAAACTCCATAAACCACTTTGTATTTTTGACCTGGAAACCACAGGGACTAACATTGGAAAAGACAGAATTGTTGAAATCTGTATCTTAAAAGTAAATCCGGATGCTTCCAGAGAAAGCAAAACATGGCGTGTAAACCCGGAAATGCTGATTCCTAAAGAAAGCAGCGAGATCCACGGGATTTATGATGAAGATGTAAAAGACGCTCCTACCTTCAGAGACATTGCTTCTAAAGTGATGGAAATGATTACCGGAAGTGATTTGGGAGGATTTAACTCCAACCGGTTTGATGTTCCGCTTTTGGCTGAAGAACTTTTAAGAGTAGGAATGGATTTTGATCTGAGTAAATTCAGACTGGTAGATGCACAGACTATTTTCCATAAAAAAGAACCTAGAAACTTAGGTGCTGCTTACCAGTTCTACTGTGGAAAAACATTGGAAAATGCACACTCTGCAGAAGCTGATGTAATGGCAACGTTTGAAGTTCTGGATGCTCAGGTTGGAAAATATGATGATATTCCGAATGAAATAGCGCCGTTAAGTGAATTCACATTCCATAATAAGAATGCAGACCTTGCCGGATTTATCGGATACAATGAAAAGATGGAAGAGGTTTTCAACTTTGGAAAATATAAAGGTCAGGGTGTGAAAGCGGTATTCCAAAAAGATTTAGGATATTTCGGATGGCTTCAGAATGCTGACTTTCCATTATATACCAAGAAGGTTTTTACAAAGATTCAACTATCAAGTAGATTTTAAATATGTCTGACCTGGTTCGTTTTAAATTTTATGAAACTGCCCTTGAAGCTAACAGGGACAAGCAGATACTGAGCGAAAACGGTATCAACAGTTTTATTGCGAATGAGCAGCTTATCCAGTCGGACTGGCTTCTGTCACAGGCTGTAGGTGGTATACAGCTTCAGGTATTCGAAGAAGATGTGGAAAAAGCTAAGCAAATCCTGCAGGACTATAAAGACAACGAGCAATATTCACTGGAAGTAGAACATACCATTGAAGACCCTGAGTTTGATTTTGTATGCCCGAAATGTGGTTCCAACCACATCTACAGGGATGACAGTGCTACCAGTTTCTTTGGTATTTCTTTCCTGACGAGTCACAAATTCAAATGTTATTATTGCGGGAATGAGTTTACGCATTAAGGTTTAATATGGTCAAAAAATTTGGAAAGATTTTTCTCGTTGTTATTCTTGGCTTTCTTGTTTTCATAATAGGAAAATTCATATTGGTATGGAACAGCGTAGAAGTTGATCATAGTTTAAGCCAGAAACCTCTTTTTAAATCTTTTGATCAGCAAAAGCAAACAAGTATTTGGGGTTCAGAGAGTGAAGATATTAAAACCAATAATTTTAAGACAAAATCAGACAGTATAAGTCCAGCATATTATAGCTGTTCTATTAATGAAAATCCAATGCTAAATGTTACATTTTCTGTTGGAGATGGTTTCAGCGGTGGTGGTTTTCAGATAGATATTTTTCAAAGCAGATATAAAATCTCTCCCTATTCATATACTGACAATGTAAAACTCTTTGATTTTTTGGACACAGGAGAATATTATAAAGTTTTGGACAGTAAACTTATTCTGGATAAAGAATCTTATCAAAAAGGAGATAGCATCTTCGGATATACTGAACTCAAAGTTCAAAGAAGATATGGTCCTGAAAAATATATAGAAGAAGGTAAAGGATATTTTAAAGGTAAAGTAAATTAATTAAGTTATGAAAATAATCTGCATAGGAAGAAATTACAGTGAGCATGCAAAAGAATTAGGAAATGAAATTCCTGAGAATCCTGTTATCTTCATGAAACCGGATACAGCCGTTTTAAAGGGAAATGATTTTTACATTCCTGAATTCTCCAATGATATTCACTACGAGCTTGAAGTGGTATTAAAAATTTCAAAAGGAGGAAAATATATTCAGAAAGAAACAGCGCATAAACATTATGAAGAAATTGGTCTTGGAATCGATTTTACAGCCAGAGATCTTCAGAGCGAGCTGAAATCAAAAGGGCTTCCATGGGAGCTTGCCAAAGGTTTTGATGGTTCGGCTGTGGTAAGCAGTTTCTTTAAAAAAGAGAACTTCAGCCTTGAGAACCTTCAGTTTTCATTATTAAAAAACAAAGAGAAGGTACAGGATGGCAATACAAAAGATATGATGTTCAACTTTGATGATATTGTTGCTTTTGCATCTCAGTATTTTACATTAAGAGTAGGTGACCTTATTTTCACAGGAACGCCAAAAGGGGTTGGAAAAGTAGATGAAAATGATATTCTGGAAGCTTACCTTGAAGAGGAAAAAATCCTTGATATCCGAATATTATAAGTATTTAATATCAGAGTCTGACAAATTTTTCCTATCTTTAGGTAACAAAACTAGAGGTTATGATAAATATTGTATTACCCGTAGATTTTGGGGACAAGACAGACCAACTGGTAGACGGTGCCATAAAATTTGCAAAACAGCTTAA
>CBFQYI010000448.1:0-3980 GCA_965720825.1 uncultured Chryseobacterium sp.
CGCCTAAAACAGAACTGCCAGCATTGGTTCCTCTTTGAATGGCATAATCAAAAACATCTTGTGATACTGTTGACGGGATTTTAAGCCAGGAATGATTATTCATATGAATACCTTCTCTTCCATCATAATCATAAACCCTAAAATTTAACAGATACAGCATATTATCTTTTTTATAACTTTCAATATCAATACTGATCCGGTCTTCCTTTAGAGATATCCTTCCATAAACAATTGTGTTCTTAGGAATTACCAGCCCACCCGGCACATCTGAAAGCCTCATATCTTCTTTTATTCTGATAGGAATAATATTTTTATCCAAAATTCTCTTCTGCTCTATAGTTTCTGAAGGAATCAGTTGTAAAATCTTCTTATTACTTCCTCCTGTTGTTCCCTGGAAAAAATTCTTTTGCTCACGAACTTCATTCTTAGCGAAATCCTTTTTACTTTCCTTGGTCTTTAAAGTATCCTCGGAATCCGGGGAATGACGGGAGGCCGTACCTTCCTTTAATCCTGAACGGATCTTATCCTGAAGCTCAAATATTTTGTTCAGACTATTTTCAGAGCCAAAATCATAACCGGAACGATGACCAGAACCAGAAGGATAACTTCTTTCTTGTGAAGAAATGTTGGATAAGGCCTTCATATAACGTTCCTGCCTTTTGGTATAGTTATTTTCTTCAGCTCCGCTATCAAAGTTCTGAAGCTGTTCCTGTAATAATTTATCACCTTCAGGAAGTTCTGTATCTATACCATACTTTCCATCTTTTGAAAAGTATTTCTTTAAATCCCTTTCATCCTGATTATAAATTTCTAATTTTGACTTTTCTTCAAGTTGTTTCTCATCAACATTAGGAGTTACTATCAACTTGTCATCTGACTCCTTCATTTTTGGGAATAATATCAGACTCATAATCAAGGTAAGGATACCTAAAGCAGCCACAAAAACAACCCCAATAATGATCTTCTTTTTTTTGTCCAGATTTGCAAACATATTTTATAAACTATTTTTACACATAATATTCAGAAACAATAAAGGGTCAATTTTTTTACCTTCAACTATTATTTCATAATGGAGATGAGGACCCGTAGAATGTCCTGTATTTCCACTTAACCCTATCAACTGTCCGGGTGTTACATATTCACCTTTTCCAACAAATAAGGACATCAAATGTCCATATCGGGTTCTGAAACCTCCCTGGTTATCAATTAAGATTGTATTTCCATATCCTCTTTCGTATTTTGAACTTAACACGATACCGTAATAGGTAGAAAACAAAGCAGTTCCGCTAGGTACAGAGAAATCAACACCCTGATGCTTTTTAAGAACTCTATCAATAGGATGTTTTCTATACCCATAATGGGATGAAACAATTTTGTTATAGGATTCAACAGGCGGTATCATCGTTTGTGATTTTAATCTCTGAGAAGGAAATAGGATAAAAAAAATAAAACACACAGGAAGCATCCTATTTCTTTTACTAAGCCATACATCCATAATAAGTTATCATCATTTTATATTTTTTCAATTACAGTAATCAATTCTATTGAGTCTCCACATCTAAGGATGGATCACTGTCCCTATCAGCTTCTTCCTCCTGGGAAATTCTATACAATTCGTTTTCAATAAGAATATCTACCTCTTTTACAATTCTTTCAAAGTTTCCATTTAAAACTTCATTGATCATTTCTCCTTCTATAATTGTTGGGATCTCCTTCTTGATCTGATCAGTACGCTTCTCTACTTTTATTTTCCCTCTGAAAATCTTTCTGTTAATTTCTTCTCCGAAATTATCGGCAATAACCCCCACAAATTCTCCCTGAGAAAGCTGAGATATAGCAGATACCGGAATGGCATACTCTAAATTCTCATTGATAGAATATGAGTTATTGGTATCAATGGTTACATTTTTTAATTTTTGTTTTTTCTTTCCAAATATTTCCTGAAGCTTACTTGCGGTCTCACTTCTTACTGAACCACTAAAAATATTACCTACGATATTAAATATTGTTTCAGCTACTTTATCCCCGTAATCGCGCTTCAGCTGTTCAAGATCCTGCATTCCAATGGTTGTAGAAACTTTGTTGGATCTGGCAGTTGCAATCAGATTATCCAATCCCATAAAATACATGGTTGGCAGCTCATCCAATATGACTGAACAAGGCTGTCTTCCCTGCTGGTTAATTTCTTTCAGAAGCTGGGTAACCACAAGCCCTAAAGCAGGAGAATTAGTTGTTTGTGTACTTGGTGAGTTGGCAATAATTAATATGCATGGACTTTCCGGATTATTGATACTTAATGAAATATTCTCTTCAGGAAAAACATTATTACCCATTACCCAAAACAATTCCTTTGTTGCCAATTGAGACAGGGGTATTCTCGCAGATGCTGTCTGACCAGAAAGCTGCTCGTAAGCCTGCTTGGCTAAAGCATCTGCAAAGGGAGTCATAAAGAATCTCAGTTCAGAATATTTGCCAAAAACTTTAAATACTTTTTCATCCGGCAAAGAAGCTAAAGATATGGCATGGGGCAACGTACAAAACTTCCCGTCTTCATAAATTCTCAGGAAATAAATACAGGCAGCGAAATAAGAAATTGCCGACTGAGCAAAGAAATCTTTTTCCGTAATCCATTCTTTATTCAAATTAAATAAGATGGTTTGTGATGCTTCGATGGCATCTGCTGCTTTCTTAATCAATTGAGGATCCAGAGGATTCACAAAATTAGATTTCTCCAGATCATCTAAAGAAACCACACAGAAACGCGGTTCAATTTTGTATTGCTCTTTATAGTATTCATAAAAAGCAAATGTTTCTTTGGCCAGTGCAGGAAATTTGAAATCATACACCATCATCGAAAATTGCTTTTGAATATGCTGTCGTATATATTCTTCAACCACAGAGTAAGATTTTCCTGATCCCGGAGTTCCCAGAACCATAGTAGCTCTGAAAGGATTCACTACATTAATCACCCCGTTTTCTGTTTTAAAATTTACAGAATAAGGATTTTTCTTAACTACTTTCTCTTGTTCAAAGATTTGATTTTTATCATTAAACTCATCCTTCTTATCATAAAAATTGAAGTATTTTCTAAATTTTAAAAACCCAACGATATAAACAATATAAGAAACAAAAGATAGGATGGTATAAGAGATTATCTCAATCTTCACAACCGATATGCTTAAGAAAATGATAAGAGATGATCCTACTATGACAACATTCCTCATAAAAGAAGAATTTTCTCCTACTTCTCTCTTAACTTCAAAACCAAAGCAACAAAAGGTAACAATAGCAAGACTTAAAGTTCGCAGTAATAAAGGATTCTTAATTAATGGGAAGATTCCAAATAACTTGATGATGAATATATTGATATATTCGCTACCTAATCCTTTCTCAGCTACATAACTATATTTAGAATAATAAATATCTACCAAAACCAATAGTATACTTATTAAAAAGGAAAATATAATTAAAATATCTAAAGAATATTTGTCATTTTTCATGATACATAAATTATAACAGAATTCCGGTTGAAATTCCAGATTATCATCGTATTAATTATCCTCTGTCTTCTGAGAACCTTCTGTTTCCTCTTGTCTGACATTACGAGCATCCTGAGCTGAAGCATTTTCAAACCCTTCACTTTTGAACAGATAGTTCTCAACAAGTAAACCATGAGGATTATTTTCAGTTCTTGCCACATTATATACATCAAATGAAGCATAGAACAGGTTTTTTGTACTCACGTTCTGATCCACTCTGGAGACATTGAGTTTTCCATAAACAGAGGCATGATAAGGATATTCTTTCTCATTAACTTTGATAGAGTCTATCTCTAGTTTCTGAACCAGATTCTGAGATTGTATCCTTGCAAAATGCCCGTTTGCTTTAAGAGATAAATACAATTGCTTTCCAGAATTTCCAATCAGATAGAGAGCCTCATTGATATTCTTATCATAACTAAACTGATCATATCCAAAAAA
>CBFQYI010000449.1:0-3978 GCA_965720825.1 uncultured Chryseobacterium sp.
TTCATTCAGATCATATTCAGAAAATTTTCCATCGCAGGAATCCATCACAAACTCTGCTCCGGTCATTTCTCTTCGTTTTACTTTTTCTATTTCTTCTGCAGCATCTTCTTTCAGTTCATCGGAGATCAGATCATTATGAATGCACCAGTTCAGGAACATTCCTGTATGTGTTGCCCCGTTTTTCTGAGGAAGTCCTTCCGGAAATTCACCACCATAATGCCATGAAGCATCATCATATTTAGACATAATTTGTATTGTAGTTTTTGATAATTCAGACAAAAATAGAAAAAATCAATTTATATTGCCGCTGCCACAGAATTTTCCGTCATTTGCATAGAATTTTTTTCAACAAAAAAACATATGGAAAAAGCTGTTCTGATTACTATCGGGGATGAAATCCTTTCCGGAAATACGGTAGATACCAATTCTAATTTTATTGCAACTGAACTTAAAAATATTGGAATAAAAGTTATTCAGATTCTTACGATCTCAGACGAAATTGAAACCATTAAAAATGCTTTAAGTACTGCCTTTGAAACAGGAGACTTAGTGATTACAACTGGTGGGCTGGGACCAACAAGAGATGATAAAACCAAAAAAGCACTGGCAGAATATTTCAATGATGAAATTGCCTTGGATGAGGTGACTTTCAATCATTTGAAGGGCTATATGGAAAGAAGAGGAAGGGCAGATATTCTGGAAAGAAACAAGGAACAGGCTTTTGTTCCTACCCAATCCATCGTTTTTCAGAATCATTACGGAACGGCACCATGTATGATGATGGAACAGGACGGAAAATTGTGCTACAGTCTTCCTGGAGTTCCTTACGAAGTAAAACCACTGATTAAGGATCAGATTATTCCTTATTTACAGCAAAGATTCAGTCTTCATTATATCCATACCAGAATTGTTTCTGTGGTAGGAATTCCTGAGAGTATCCTTGCAGACAAAATTGAAGATTGGGAACTGGCACTTCCTGAAAATATTGCACTTTCTTATCTTCCGGTAGGAACGCGTGTAAAGCTTCGTCTGACAGCTTCCGGTGAGAATGAAGAACAGTTGAAACAAAGAACAGAAGAAGAAATCCAGAAATTACTTCCTTTGGTACAAGGTCATGTGATCGCAGTATCTGAAGATAAAATTGAAAATATTCTGGCGGAAATGCTTACGGAAAGAAATTTAACTATTTCAACGGCAGAGAGTTGTACAGGAGGTGAACTGGCAAAAATGATCACTTCTGTTTCCGGCAGTTCAAAATATTTCCTTGGTGGAATGGTAGCTTATGCCACAGAGAAAAAGATTAAAATTCTAAATGTTTCCAGAGAAACTGTTGATGAGTTTACTGTGGTGAGCGAACAGGTGGCACAGGAAATGGCGAAAGGCTGCCAGCAATTGTTTGAAACCCATATCTCCCTTTCTACAACAGGTGTTGCAGGACCCGGAAAAGGAGAAGATGGTAAAGATGTAGGAACGGTTTTCTATACGATCAGAATCAATGATCAGGAAGTAACCTCCAAATTATACATGCCTCATCTGGAAAGAGTAGACTTTATGGATTTTGTTTCCCAAAAGGTGATTCAGGATTTGGTAAGTCTTCTCGTAAACAGTTAAATACGAATATATCTTTTTAATTTTTTTTTAATTAATTTTTATACAGTTTTTCACGCTTTTTGAAAGCCCTACAATAAATTTCAAAAATCGTGGAAAATTCCAAACAGATTTTTCAGACCAGCAGCAAAAAACGCTGGAAAAGTGTACAATGGGGAAGCCGTGTTTTTATTTTTATAGGAATACTGCTTCTGCTTGCTTTAGGTCTGATGATGACCCTGGACAGAAGTCCTAAAATTCCTTTTAAAGAAGACTATAAAGCGGTAATTACAGCCAACAAACCTTATCTTCAGGAGAATAAAATTTCCAAAGAATATAAAGGGTTCAGAAGCTTTATTTCTGAAAAAACAATCCATACCAGTCTCGATAAAATTGAGAAGGCAAGAGCGGAAAGATACAAGAATCAGAACCGAAACTGGGCTCAGTTTCCGGGAGGAATCCGTTCTGCATTTTATGTAGCGTGGGATCCTCAGTCGCTGATGTCTCTGAAAAGAAATATCAGACACGTCAATCTTGTTTTCCCTGAATGGTTTTTCCTTGATCCCAAAACAGGTGATCTGAAAACCAATGTAGATCCGGAAGGATATAAAGTGATTAAAAGAACAGGGGTTGCTGCCATGCCAATGTTGAGTAATAACTCAGACAGAGAATTCCGCTCCGAAGGGCTGGTAAAAGTTCTTAATGATCCACAAAAAAGAACCCATCTGATTCAGAAAATCACCCGGCAATGTCAAAAATACCACTTCAAAGGAATTAATATTGACTTTGAAGATATGAACCTGAATTCTGATGATAATCTGATTGCCTTTATGAAAGAGCTGTCAGAGACCTTCAAAAAGAATCAGTTGCTCGTGACCATGGATATCATGACAGATAATGATGATTACAATATCCCAAGATTGAATCCTTATGTAGATTACTTTGTACTGATGGCTTATGATGAATATTCAGCAGGAAGTGATGCAGGTCCCGTTTCTTCTCAGAAATGGATTGAAGAGCAAACTGGCAAAATCGTAAAACAAACCTCTCCTCAAAAGATTATTTTAGGGTTGGGAGCTTACGGTTACGACTGGAGTTCCAATAAGGATGATAATACCTCCGTTACTTACATGCAGGCGATTACAAAAGCAAGTGCCAGTAAAGCAGTTATTGATTTTAATGACAATACTTTTAATTTAAATTATTCTTATACAGATTCTAAAAACTTAACTCATACTGTATTTTTCAATGATGCGGCTTCTATTTTCAACACAATGCGTTTCTCTTCAGAATATCCTTTGGCAGGAACAGCGCTTTGGAGACTGGGAAGTGAAGACAGCAGAGTCTGGAATTTTTATGATAAAGACCTTACATTCGCCGGACTTTCCAAAGTGAATTTGAAATCGCTTGAAAATGTAAAAGGGCAGACAATGGTGGATTACATCGGAGACGGAGAAGTACTGGATGTTCTGAATACGCCTCATGACGGAAAAATTGCACTGGAAATTGATCCGAAAGAGAAAATTATCACAGACGAAAATTATGTCACTTACCCAAGTTCTTACGAAGTAAAAAAATATGGAAGTGCTCCTCAGAAAGAGCTTGTCCTCACTTTTGATGACGGGCCGGATGAAACGTATACTCCACAGGTATTGGATATTCTGTCCAAATATCACGTTCCTGCAGCCTTCTTTCTGGTAGGATTAAATGCAGAAAAAAACCTTCCGCTTGTGAAGAGAATTTATCGGGAAGGACATGAAATAGGAAATCACACTTTTACCCACGAAAATGTGGCCAGAGTAAGTCCGGAAAGAGCTTTGCTGGAAATGAAACTGACAAGACTGCTGATCGAATGTATCACAGGTCACAGCACCATTTTGTTCAGAGCTCCCTATAACGCAGACTCTGAGCCTACCACTTCAGAAGAGATTATTCCAGTGGCTTTGGCCAGACAGCAAAACTATCTTGATATCGGGGAAAATATAGACCCTGAAGACTGGCAGCCGGGAATAAAAGCAGATGAAATAGTAAAACGTGTAATGGCCGGAATCAAGCAGCAGAGAGGGAATATCATTCTTCTTCATGATGCAGGAGGAGATACCAGAGAAGAAACGGTAAAAGCTTTAAAAATCCTGATCCCGACTCTTCAGAAACAAGGCTATCATTTTACCAATTTGACGAATATTCTGCACAAAAGCAGAAGCGAACTGATGCCTGAAGTTCCTAAAACGAAGTCGTATTATATTATGCAGCTGAACCTTGTATTGGCTACTGTCATCTATGGAATAAGTCATTTCCTGGTTGCCTTGTTTACCATTTTCATTGTATTGGGACTGATCCGATTATTGCTGATGGCATACTGGGCTTTTAAAGAAAGAAAAAAAGAGAAAA
>CBFQYI010000450.1:0-3951 GCA_965720825.1 uncultured Chryseobacterium sp.
TTTTTTATCCAGACGTTAGTTTACTACTTTTTTAACATTTTTATCAGTGGCGGTGAAATCAGAAACATATTGTCCGAAATTCATAGCCTGATAAAATCCGGGTACCAGTTTGGGAATGATAAATTTGCCCTGTTTAAGATTATTCTTTGGAGGCGAAAAAGATACCCGGACTTCATCATTGTCCATATGAAGAAGATCAATAGAGTATTCGTAATTTTTTTTTGATGTTTGGGCAATCATTAGGTTAGGCAGCATAATGATCACAAAAAATAGCTTGATAAGAGTATTCATTGGGCACAATTTTGATGATTACGAAAATTCTAAATTATTTCTAAGATAGGTCTGTTTTATTTTTCCATATAGTAAACCTCTTCATAAGGCTGAATCAGTACCCATCCATGTCCTGAAAACTTCATCTGAAACTCTTCGCCGCTTCCTCTGCCGATAAGGCTTTTGAAAGAAACATTGGTTTTCAGTTCCGGGCTTAGGTTTCCGGACCATGCAACTGTGGCATTAGGATCTGTAAACACAGGAGTGTCAGGAGTTACAAGTAAAGTTAAAGGATCTCCGTGAGTGGTAATGGCGATATGCCCCGTTCCTGAAAGTTTTGCCTGAAAAAGCCCTCCGGACATCATTCCTGCAATACTTTTCAGCATGGTGATGTCACTTTTTACGCTTTGTTCGTGGGCAAGAATGTCATTTCCATTCACACATACAGATTCATTATTCAGATAGAGAATACGGACTTTCTTACCAGAATCTGCAACATATAATTTTCCGGTTCCTTCTGCTTTCATCAGCTTGGCTCCTTCACCGCTTATAGCTTTCTTCAAAAGATTTCCAAGTCCTCCGGACAGCATTCCCTGTCTTTCAAAATTGATATTTCCTACATAGCTTACCATACTTCCTCTTTTAGTCCATACTGCCTGATTATTAAGGTTGATTTCCAGAAGATGTTTTGTTTCCAGCTCAAAATAATCTCTTTGTTGTGGATTCTCTTTCGTTTCGTTGATAAATGCTTCAATCGAATATTTACTCATAATGATATTTTTTTAATTGGTTGTTTTTATAGTGTTATTACTTTAGTTTGTCGAGTTTATACTCCCTTTTGTTACTTTTAGGATTCAGGTCTACAAATTCATACGCTTCAAAATGGGCAAGTCTGGCTTTGAACATTTCAGTTGCTTTTTCTAATGACCATATTTTAGGATAATGAAAACCTTCAAATTCAGCATTGAAAATCTCTGCTTTGAAATCATGGGAAAACTCGTCATCCCCCGCATAGGTTAACGCTATTTTACCTGTCCACATAATATCATACAGATTACTTTCTTTTTTTGAAAACCGGATCTGATGCCCTGCACAGCTGTCATGTCCCAGCAGATAAATATTGAAGGCAAGATCATCATCATCAAAGTGTTGTTCAGAGGGAAGATCGTTGCTTAAAAGATCATTTTTAACAACGGTATCGAAGTTCATTTTTTCATCAAGGTTGTTCATTCTGATTCCTCTCTGTTCCCCCCAATAGTTGGACGACAGTGTACAGGCATGGTAGTTTTCCCATACGATTTTGGAGTTCCAGTCGGACAGATCTTCGTCTTCTTCTTCACTGTTTTCATCATCATTGGCATAATAATTTTCAGTTTTTAAGTGAAAATCAAACCAGATGAATCCATATTCATCAATCCGCCCGCTCCAGTTGAAAGTTTCAATTTTGTGACCATTAGGATACGGACTATCAATGAAGTATATTTTACTTACAGATTCCATATTGAATTTTAATTTTTCCAAAAATACTCTTTTTATGCCTTGGAAATCCCCGTAAAATCACGGTTTTATATTTGATTGTAAATAATACTTGACAAAGGGGTGTTCAATGTCGTATATTTGCACTCCGAAAATTACACCTTGTAATTTCAATAATTTTTAAACCGTAATTTAAAAAATGAAAACATCAGATTTTAATTTTGATCTTCCTGCGGAATTATTAGCAGAACACCCATCAGAGCACAGAGACGAAGCGAGATTAATGGTACTTGATAGAAAAACACAAACTATCGAGCACAAATTATTCAAGGATGTTGTGGATTATTTTGATGAAGAGGATTTGTTCATCTTCAACAATACAAAAGTTTTCCCTGCACGTCTTTACGGAAATAAAGAAAAAACAGGTGCTAAAATTGAAGTTTTCTTATTAAGAGAGCTTGATAAAGAAACAAGAGTTTGGGACGTTTTGGTAGATCCTGCAAGAAAAATCAGAATTGGTAACAAATTATTCTTTACAGAAGATGAGTCTTTGGTAGCTGAGGTTATTGATAACACAACTTCAAGAGGAAGAACGTTAAGATTCTTATTCGACGGTTCTTACGACGAATTCAGAACGAAATTAAAAGAATTGGGAGAAACTCCGCTTCCAAAATATATCAAAAGAGCAGTAGAGCCGGAAGATGCAGAAAGATATCAGACGATCTATGCAAAAGTAGAAGGAGCGGTAGCTGCCCCTACAGCAGGTCTTCACTTCTCAAAGCATTTGATGAAGAGATTAGAGATCAAAGGAATCAATTTTGCTGAAGTTACTCTTCACGTAGGATTAGGAACATTCAACCCAATTGAGGTAGAAGATCTTTCTAAGCACAAAATGGAGTCTGAAGAGATCATCATCGATGAGAAAAATGCTGCAATTATTAATAAAGCGGTAGAATCTCACAGAAGAGTATGTGCAGTAGGTACTACTACCATGAGAGCATTGGAAACTTCTGTTTCTTCAAACAAAAAAATCTCTGCTTTCAACGGATGGACAAACAAATTCATTTATCCTCCTCATGATTTCGGAGTAGCCAACTCAATGATCACAAACTTCCACACACCGAAGTCTACTTTGATCATGATGATTGCTGCATTTGCCGGAAGAGATTTCGTAATGCATGCTTATGAAGAAGCCGTAAAAGAAAAGTATAAATTCTATTCTTACGGTGACGCAATGTTAATTCTATAAAAAAGATAATAGGTAAAAGGTTGCAGGTAATAGTATCTGCAACCTATCACCTAAAATCTACAACCTTACAATGAAAGATATCCGTACATTATCATTAGACCAGCTTAAAGAATACTTTGTGTCTTTAGGAGAGAAGCCGTTTCGCGCGAAACAGGTCTATGACTGGCTATGGAGTAAAAACCTCCATTCAATTGACGAAATGACGAATCTTTCCAAATCACTTCGTGAGAGAATTTCGGAAGAATATACCATTAATCCTGTTTCCGTAGACCTTCTTCAGAAAAGCTCTGACGGAACCATCAAAAACGGAGTGAAACTTCATGACGGACTGATGGTGGAATCTGTTCTTATTCCTACAGAAACAAGAACAACAGCCTGTGTATCATCGCAGGTAGGATGCTCATTAAACTGCGAATTCTGTGCAACAGCAAGACTGAAAAGGATGAGAAACCTTGAAGTCGCTGAAATTGTAGATCAGGTAGCCCTGATTGACAGCCAGAGCAGAATGTATTTTGACAGACCGCTTACCAATATCGTATTTATGGGGATGGGAGAGCCAATGATGAATTACAAAAACGTAGTGGAAGCCATCAAAAAAATTACCCAGCCGGAAGGTTTGGGAATGTCTCCAAGAAGAATTACCGTTTCTACATCCGGTATTCCTAAAATGATCAAAATGCTTGCAGATGACGAACTGCGAGTGAAGCTGGCTTTGTCCCTTCACTCTGCTATCGAATCCAAGCGTAATGAGATCATGCCTTTCTCGGATAAATTCCCGTTGACGGATATTATGGAGGCTCTTCAGTACTGGTATCAAAAGACAGGTTCTGTGATTACTTTTGAATACTGCGTATGGAAAGGAATCAATGACGGAGATGAGGACATTAAAGCTTTAATCAGATACTGCAAACAGGTTCCTTCAAAAGTAAACCTTATCCAGTACAACCCGATCGGAG
>CBFQYI010000451.1:0-3945 GCA_965720825.1 uncultured Chryseobacterium sp.
GTAATTATATGAACGGTTTCAGTTATACAGCACCTGTTGCGCAGCAGCTTCCGGACATTAGCGGAGAAATGAAACCTCAGATGGCCAATCAGTGGGAAGTGGGAATTAAAGGAAATCTTTGGAGAAATAAAATTAATTTCACCGTTGGATACTACGATATCCTTGTAGATAACATCCAGAGAGGAAGTGGCGTAATCCGTGACGGAAAAGAATACAATATTGTTGTTCAGGATGGAACACAAAGAAGTAAGGGAATTGAAATCGAAACCATCATGAACCCTGTTCAGGGATTAAATATCATGGCCGGATATAGCTATAACCACAGCAGATACGAAAAGGCTGATCCTGCTGTAGAGGGACGTCGTCCTGAGTCTGCAGGTCCTGCCAATGTATTCAATTCATGGATCAGTTATATTCTTCCAATCAAAGGACTTCAGGGATTGGGAGTTGGTTTCGGAGTAAACCGTGTTGGAAAACAGATTACCGGAAATAAAACCGTTACCGGACAGTTTGCATTCCCGGCTTATACTTTAGTGAACGCTTCCATTTCCCTTGAAAAAGAAAGATACAGATTAGGATTTAAAATGAATAACCTGGGCAATGTACAATATTTTGCAGGGCAGGGAGTGGTAGTCGCTCAGATGCCTCGTAATTTTGTTGCTGAGGTAAGCTTTAAATTTTAAGAATGAAGTTAAAGTTTAGAAAAATTGCCTATCAGTTACATCTATGGCTCGGACTAACGTCCGGGCTTATAGTTGTTATCATGGCCGCTACAGGATGTATTCTGGCTTTTGAAGAAGAATTAAAACATATTGTTCACCCCCACAGATATTTCGTTGAAAACATCGGAAGAAAAAAACTTTCATTGGCCGAACTTACGGAAAAAGCAGAAAAAGTACTTCCGGAAGGCTTAAAAGTCAAAAGAGTTGTGATGCCTTCTGATCCCTCAAGAACCTATGTATTCCGTACCTTAAAAATGGATAACGAAGCATGGACGTATTGGGGAACTTATCTTTATTATTATAGAATTTATGTAGATCCTTACACCGGAAAAGTACAGGAAGTAGAAGATGCCAAAAAAGACTTCTTCGAAATTGTACTGGATCTTCACAGAAGACTTCTGCTGGGTGAAAAAATTGGAAAAGCGATTACCGGTTATTCCACATTGATATTGGCTATTATACTTTTATCGGGGCTTGTGATATGGTATCCCCGCAAAATGAGTAAAGCCATGCTGAAAGGAATGTTTTTCATTAAAACATCCGCCAATTGGAAAAGGATTAATTATGACGCTCATAATGTGTTGGGATTCTATGCCATTATTCCTTTACTCTTAATCTCTTATTCCGCATTGATATGGAGCTTTGAAGATGTAGACAAATGGGTAAAGAACACGCTGAATGGAAATACTACCACAGAAAAGAAAGCCAAAAGTACCATTCCTTCCGAAGAATTTTCAAACCGTGAAAATATTCTCAATCTCATCGGAAATACCATGGAAAAAGGATTGAAAGACAAAAAGTCAGCCCTTGTGAATTTTCCGAGATCGGAAGAAGGAACCTATTATGCTGAGCTGACTTATGACGGAAGGCAATACAGGAATGAACATTTTAATTTTGATCAATATTCAGGAGAAGTTTTAAAATCTCAATCGTATAAAAACAAAAATATCGGATATGGAACCGCATTAAGAGAAAGAAATTATGATCTTCACACCGGAAGCATCCTGGGACTGACTACCAGAATTATCTACTTTCTGGCAGCGCTTATCGCACTCTCACTCCCAATTACCGGTTTTATTATCTATTTGAATAAGAAAAAGAAGAAACCAAAACATAAGAAAAACAAAGTAATTTATCCTACTCATCATTAATAAAAAGCCTCTTTAAAGGGGACTTTTACTCTTTTTAAAACCACAAAAGTCACAAAAGCTTTTATTTTAAAAACACATTAGTTCACTTAATTAAGTTGAAAACGAAGATGTAGAAAAGTTCATATAAGATAAAAATCAAAGATTTTCTAAAAACTCAGGTGTACTTATTAAATGTAAAGAAGGCTCTTAAAACGTAAGCGATCAAGACTTTTGTGCCTTTTGTGGTTAAAAACAATTAATGTATAATGCTATACAATTTCTATTTTTAAATATTCTCAATCAATTTTATCGCAGATAAAATCTTCGCGCCTTAAAACAAACTATTATAATCTAACTTGCGCCTTTGCGATTTCTAAAAAACTTTGATCAGAAGAGTATCTTAGTTTTAGAACGCAAAGGCGCAAGTTTTTTAATCCTAATGCATTTTTAAGACGCAAGAACATTTTGACTTCGCTCAATAATAGATTTTCAGCATGAAATATGATGTAATTTTTCACAAATTGTATTGGTATCTATGAAAAATCTGCAGAATCTCCTAAATCTGCGAGAGATTTAATCACCCAATCAATCCCTTCACATTTTTTGAAAACACTTCAATCCCTTTATTCATCTCATCAAAATTAAGATCTCCGAATCCTAAACGCATAGCTGTAAGCCCTTTATTCTGATATAACAATGTTTTAGGAATGAAAAGATTATCCTTTGCACAGTTTCTACTAAGCTGCATCAGATTCAAAGGAATATTCCATTCCAGCCATATGGCAAGCCCACCGGAAGGCTTTTGAAAAGTAATATAATCACCCAGATTCTCTTCCAGCAACCCAGAAAAATAATCGCGCCTTTCCTGATAAATTTTTAAAGACTTTTTTAGATAACGGTTGATTTCCCCTTCCGCAATCATTTCTCCAAGGGCTCTTTCCATCAGAATATCACCCTGACGGTCGATGATCCCCAGATATTTACGCATTTCTGTCATCAGATTCTCTGGAGCAACAATAAAGCCTGTCCTGAATCCCGGAGCTAAAGACTTTCCGAAAGAACCAATATAAATTACCATTCCGTTTGTATCAGCACTGGCCAAAGGAAGAATCGGACTTTTGTCGTAATGAAATTCATAATCGTAATCGTCTTCCAGGATAATAAATCCGTACTCGTTGGCCAATTCCAATAATTCAAACCTTCTCTGAGCACTCAAAGCAACAGTAGTAGGATAGTGGTGATGAGGTGTCAGATAAAGCATCCGTATTTTCTGCTTTTTACAGGCTTCCCGCACGCTTTCTACAATAATTCCTTCCTCATCAATGGGAATAGAAACAATATCAACCCCAGCTTTCATAAAGATCATATTGACAGAAAAATAACTCAAAGCTCCCACCAATACGGTATCTCCAGCAGAAAGAAGAATCTCGGAAACAATATAAATACTCATTTCCGTACTTCGGGTGATGAGCAGATTGTTTTTAGAAATAGGAAGTCCTCGGGAAAGATTCAGATATTGGGATAAATGTTCTTTAAAAAATTCACTTCCATCATGATTATAATGTCCCAAAGCTTTCTGATTGCATTTACGCTTTAAAATAGAACTGTAAAACCGGGAATGTTGTCCGATTTGGGTCAAACGGATATCCGGCACCCCATCATTAAAGACATACTCACAGTTTGAATGTTCAAAAGGATTATCGAGAATATTGGATGTTTTGAATGAAAAACCAGTCGAAATAGGATAATTTTGAAGGTTATTCTGCTCAAAATCGTTTAATTTAACAGGTTTTTCCTGATCTTTTCCGATCACAAAAGTTCCTTTGTTGGGAAAACTCTCTGTCCAGCCCTGAGCCGACAGTTCATCGTACACTGCAACCGCCGTATTTCTATGGATTTCCAACATTTCACTGAAAGTTCTTGTGCCTGGAAGTTTTGTGCCAAAAGGAAGAAATCCTCTCTGAATGGCATTGATCAGCTGATTGGCAATTTGCAAATAGATAGAAGTTTCTGATTTTCTATCGATCTTAATAAAACTTTCGTAAGGAATTCTAACCGGACTATCCATAATATCAAAACTGGCACCATGTAAC
>CBFQYI010000452.1:0-3929 GCA_965720825.1 uncultured Chryseobacterium sp.
AGGTACTTAATTTTTTAGCATATTTATTTGCAAGTTAACATAGAACGTTAAAAAATATTTGTATTTAAAAAATAAAAAAAGGCAATCCTAAGACTGCCTTTTCTATATTTTTCTGAAAAATTATTTGTTTTTCATTTCTTCCTTGATCTTACCTTCCAATTCTTCGGCAAGATCCGGGTTATCTTTTAAAACATCTTTTACAGCATCACGTCCCTGACCCAATTTAGTCTCTTCATAGCTGAACCACGATCCACTTTTCTTCACAATTCCCATGTCTACAGCAGTATCAAGAATTTCTCCTACTTTAGAAACTCCTTCTCCATACATGATATCGAATTCTGCCTGTTTGAAAGGAGGTGCTACTTTGTTTTTCACAATTTTCACTTTCACTCGGCTACCGATAGCTTCATCACCTTGTTTGATAGGTGCGCTTGCTTTTCTGATATCAATTCTTACAGAAGCATAAAATTTAAGAGCATTACCTCCGGTAGTCGTTTCAGGGTTTCCGAACATGACACCGATCTTTTCTCTCAACTGGTTGATGAAAATTACAGTACATTTTGTTCTTGAAATAGTAGCTGTAAGCTTTCTTAATGCCTGAGACATTAATCTTGCATGAAGACCCATTTTGGAATCTCCCATTTCACCTTCAATCTCTGCTTTTGGTGTAAGAGCGGCAACAGAGTCAATGACAACGATATCAATAGCTCCTGAACGGATTAAGTTATCTGCAATTTCCAACGCCTGCTCACCGTTGTCCGGCTGAGAAATGATCAGGTTTTCAAGATCAATTCCTAATTTCGCAGCATATGTTCTGTCGAAAGCGTGTTCGGCATCAATGAATGCTGCAATACCACCTGCTTTTTGAGCTTCAGCAATAGCGTGAAGAGTCAATGTTGTTTTACCTGAAGATTCTGGACCATATATTTCAATGATTCTTCCTTTTGGATATCCGCCTATTCCTAAAGCAATATCCAAACCTAAAGAACCGGAAGGAATTACTTCTATGGTATTGTCTATAGATTCGTCACCTAAAGTCATTACCGTTCCCTTTCCATATGTTTTATCTAGCTTGTCAAGCACTAAAGCGAGTGCTTTTTTCTTATCATCAATGTTACTCATCTCTATTAAAATAATTTCTCAAAAATACATAATTTATATATCAAAAGCTAATATTATTTATTCCTGAAAGCTGTTTTTAGAGTTAAAAAATGATAAATTTTTACGGCTGATCTCATTCATAACGAAGCACATGCGGAATGTAGTATCTAAAGTTTTTTTTAATGTTTTTTACTTAAGTAAGATGAGTTGTTTTTTTGTTTAAATCTCAAAGGCGCAATTCTTTTAATATAGATTATGCTTTAGGGCGCAAAAATTTTATCTCCGATAAAATTGAGTAGTGTATGGATTTTTTACCTCGCGCTGATTTTGCAGATAACGCAGATGTTAATGGAAAACTGTATCGTCTGGTTGATTGCAAGAGTTTTACCTGAAATTATATAATTCCCCTGCTGAAAATCTTCGATTTTATTGCGTCCTAAAAAACTTTTACAATGTCTTGAAATCTTTGCGCCTTGGCGATTTCCAACAATTATTTTTAATGAAAATTTGAATTTTTTGTGATGTTCAGATAATCTTCCAGTACTTTCATCTGATCCTTATTTCCTCTTTGTATTCTCTTTTCACGACTGACGAGTTGATCATAAATTTTATTGAAAAGTATTTTCGATTTTGGAAACAGATTTCGGAAAGGAACTTCCGGAATTTGTAATCTTTTACACACTTCCTCATCCAGAAGAAACCAGGTACAGCAGACGTGTAGATATTTCAAATTTTTTCTTTGAAATTCATATTTTAAGATAGGATTTTCAAGCGATTCATCCAGCAGAGAATGAGCCAGCAGAACAGAATCTTTATCCGAAGGCGGCTGAACGGAAGTCCATAAATAAAAATATTCCGTTGCCTGTTTTTTATCATCAGGAAGAAGGAGCGCCGGAATTCCCAAAAGATACCCTACATATTTCCAAAGGTGAAAAATTCCCTGTTCCTCTTCAACAGAAAAACTATTTCCTAATTTTTTAAGACTATGAAGGAATACCAGACTGAACCCGATATACGTGGCCATCATATCCCATGAATTGATGGGCTCTCCCCAGTTTTGTGTATCCCAGTCTTTATAATGTTTCTTAATGGAAAGTCTTGCGTAAGAATGGATCAAACGGGTTTTAATTGCAAACTCGTAGCCTTTTGCATGAACTTCCAGTGCATTATAACGGGTAGCGTTCACCCAGAAATCCAATGTTTCCGAAAGCCTTTTCACAGCTCCTTTCTTCAAAGCTTCTGTAACAATAAGCGGTTTGTTGAGGTAGGCATAATCATAACCGCCAATCAGACAGTAATCCCTTAATGAAATTAATGAATCAAGATTGCTTCTCATACAGAGTTCAGCACCGCTTTTAAGCAGATTATAATCCAGCCAGTCCGGAACTTTTTGAGTTTGGCTGAACATTTTTTTTACACTTTCAGGAACATCATCAGTTTCCGAAACTCCATTTCTGATGTAATGTTCAATTTCCCTGGAAGCTTCATGAAATTTTTTAGTGAAATAAACATCTTTTACCACCTCATCACCGGTTTCATCCATATGATGAAAATAGGGAGCAAATTTTTCAAATTTTTCAAAACTCACTTCCGCTCCGGAAAATTCAATAAGCTGTTTTCCGTTGCCATGTTCCCAAAAGTCTCTGAAATGGGGAGCGTCTTTAAAACGGGGTTGTATCATGTTCATTCCTTTACCTATAAAAGTACAAGTTTTATGCTGAAATATTCTGGTGAGATTTGTCAGTTATCCATAAGACGTTCCGGGATAAGAGTCTTAAAAATACCACAAACGGGTAATTTACTGGTGTTTATATAATTTGAAACTTTGTGTAAAACAAAACTAAGAACCATGGAAGCTCAGATTTTAAAATGGCTTTCAAAATTTTAACTAAAGGATTAATCTAAAAAATATATGATCATGAAAACAAAAATTTTATTATTATCACTGTTTTGTTCAGGATTGGCTTTTGGTCAAGTCACAATTAAAGAAAAAGAAATTATAATAGATGTTGATTCGAATGTAAAATCATTTGAAACAGTTATTGAATATCTTAAGGAGGAACCTAGTAAAAATAAGTATGATATCATTTCACCCAATCCCAAAGGCTATAGTATTTCACTTAAAAAAAATGCTACTATGCAACCTGTATTACAAATTGATAAAACAGAATCGGGGAAAGATGCTAAGGTTAATAAAGATAAAATCGGAGAGATTACCTTTAAACGTAATACAGAATTGATAATTACAATTACTACTACTGATAAGGATCCCGTAGAAAAAGTTTACAAAATAAAAACTCAGACTGATTGGAGGTGGAATACAACATTTGGTGCCAATGCGATTTTTTATACCAATCGTAATAAATTTATTTCACAGACTGACAGCGGATTACAAAAAGTAACTGAGATCCAGAGTAATAAAACGATGGAACTTATGCCTACAGTTATGTTTAATTTTATGGATTATCAGGATACTATTTCTTATGGATTTACAGGAGGTTTGGGAATTAATTTTGAAGAAATTGCTGTTTTTGCAGGTTTGTCTTTAGGAATAGGACAGAATATTATTTTGACAGGAGGTGTTGGTGTTCATAAACAGACTCTGCCTAATACCAATTACTTTGTAGGACAAACAATTGATAGTAGTGTAACCAACGATAATTTAAATGAATCACAATATCGCATTAACCCTTTTATTGGGGTTTCCTTTAGATTAGATAAAAATCCATTTAAAAAATAAATCAAAAAAACCTTCCCATCGGGAAGGTTTTATATTACTTATAGCCTATCGCTAATTACTTATTATAAAGAAGCAGCGTGTACAAGCA
>CBFQYI010000453.1:0-3927 GCA_965720825.1 uncultured Chryseobacterium sp.
GCTGCTTTCCATTTTTACTGAACTCGTAGTGTACAACATTATCATAGGTTGTACTTTTTCCATCCAATAGATTTCGCACTACAAGCTGTAAAGGTTTTACATTTTTGTCTTCGTCTTTATTTTCGTCTCCATCTTCTTTATCAGAAGCATCATCCGAAGATTTGTCTTTTATATTTTCCAAAAGATAAGCAACATAAGAACCCGCTTTTTCGGGAATTTTAAATCCCTTTACATTAGGAATTTTCTCTGTTTTATCATTGACGAAATCAACAATAGCCAGACTGTCTTTCGTTAATTTATTTTTCTTTAGTTTTTTATCTTTTACCGCTTTTATATCTTTATACTGAGGTCTGATTTGAAACACAGCAAACCTGGAATCATTGGTAAAATCTACTTTTGCAGCTCTTTCAAACTTCTTTGTTGTTTTATTTTTTACAGAAAATAAAGAAAGGATAGAATTTCCTTCCTGAGCATCCACAGAATAGGCAACCCATTTACCATCATTTGAGATTTTTCTCGAGCCGATATTTTGCCAACTGTCATAAACAGAATGGTCTAAAGGCTTTTTCTGCGCATACACGAAACAAGTCATGATGAGCAGAATAAAAACTGTACATTTCAACTTCATTTTTAAAATATTTTAAGAATTAAAAATAAGGTATTTCTTTGAAAAATCCATAGGATATCCCTATTGGGCTACAAATTGGAAAAAATGTCAATCTGTCACATTCCTCCGTATGGTATTTTTTTTGAGAAATATTTGAAAATTAAAAATTATAAAATATGATGACTAAAGGAAATATTAATGTATCTGTGGAAAACATTTTCCCGCTTATTAAAAAATTTCTTTACAGTGACCACGAAATATTCTTAAGAGAATTAATCTCTAACGCAACGGATGCTACTCTAAAACTGAAGCATTTAACAAGCATTGGGGAAGCAAAAGTGGAATATGGAAATCCAAAACTTGAAGTTAAGATCGACAAAGACCAGAAAACTCTACGCATCATCGACCAGGGAATTGGTATGACGGCTGAAGAAGTTGAAAAATATATCAACCAGGTTGCTTTTTCAGGTGCTGAAGAGTTCCTTGAAAAATATAAAGATTCTGCGAAAGATTCAGGGATTATCGGACATTTTGGTCTTGGATTTTACTCTGCATTTATGGTGGCAGAAAAGGTAGAAATTCTTACAAAGTCTTACAAAGATGAACCGGCAGTACGTTGGATCTGCGATGGAAGCCCGGAATTTACTCTTGAAGAAACAACAGATAAAACAGACAGAGGAACGGAAATCATTCTTCATATTGCTGAAGATTCTGTAGAATTTTTAGAAGAAGCAAAAATCCGTGAATTGTTATTAAAATATAACAAATTTATGCCTGTTCCGATTAAATTCGGGACTAAAACCCATACACTTCCATTACCGGAAGATGCTCCTGAAGATGCTGTAGCTGAAACGGAAGAGGTAGACAATATCATCAACAATCCGGTTCCGGCATGGACGATTGCTCCAAACGAACTTACGAACGAGGATTATATGAAGTTCTACCATGAACTGTACCCAATGCAGTTTGATGAACCACTATTCAATATTCACCTGAATGTTGATTATCCTTTCAACCTTACAGGAGTTCTTTTCTTCCCTAAACTGAGCAACAATCTGAATATTGACAAGGATAAAATTCAATTATATCAAAATCAGGTATTCGTAACAGATGAAGTAAAAGGAATTGTTCCTGACTTCCTGATGTTGCTAAGAGGTGTAATTGATTCTCCGGATATTCCGTTGAACGTTTCCCGTTCTTATCTTCAGGCAGACGGTGCTGTAAAGAAAATCTCCTCTTACATCACGAAAAAAGTAGCCGACAAAATGGCGTCTTTGATCAATGAAAACCGTGAAGATTATGAGCAAAAATGGAATGATATCAAGGTTGTAATTGAATACGGAATTGTTACTGAAGAGAAATTTGCTGAAAAGGCAGACAAATTCACATTATACCCTACCACAGACGGTAAATATTTCCTTTGGGATGAATTGGTAGAGAAAATCAAGCCAAGCCAAACCGATAAGGATAACAAACTGGTTGTACTGTATGCGACCAATGCGGATGAACAGCACAGCTACATTCAATCTGCAAGAGATAAGGGATATGAAGTTCTGTTATTAGACTCTCCTATCATTTCACACGTGATTCAGAAACTGGAAACTTCAAAAGAAAATATTTCGTTTGCAAGAGTAGATGCTGATCATGCTAATAATTTAATCAAAAAAGACGAGCCGGTAATTTCAAAATTGAATGAAACGGAAAAAGAATCATTGAAAAAGAACGTAGAAGAAGCTATTCAGGATTCTAAATTTACGGTTCAGCTTGAAGATCTTGACAGTAATGATGCTCCGTTTACTATTACGCAGCCAGAATTCATGAGAAGAATGAAGGAAATGCAGGCGACAGGCGGAGGCGGCATGTTTGGAATGGGAGGTTTCCCGGAGATGTACAATCTTGTGGTAAACTCAAACAGTGAGCTTTCCAATCAGATCTTAAAAACCGAGAATACGGAAAAGAAAGAGAGCTTAATTAAATACGCTCTGGATCTTGCCAAACTTTCACAAAACTTACTGAAAGGAAAAGACCTGACAGATTTTATACAGAGAAGCTATAAGCAACTTGAAAAATAATTTACCAGAGACTGTTTCATTTTGAAGCAGTCTTTTTTTATCTGAAGAAAGGTTGGAAAAACGCAAAGGCGCTAGTTCTTTTGATATGACTCTTGCTTCAAGGCGCAAGGATTTTATCTCCGATAAAATTGTAGGCTGTGTTTTTATTTTTTATCTCTAGCTGATTTTGCTGATGACGCAGATAATAAAAATCTGTGCAATTCGTGTGATCTGTGGGAATATTTTAATAAAAATCAAGCTCCATTCTTGCTGAAATTTTAATATTGAGCGAAGTTGAAATGTTCTTGCACTTTAAATTTTCATAATGAATAAAAACCTTATAGGTTTAAATATCTTCTCTTACCACTATCTTTGATCAATCAGAAATTATCATTAAATAAGGGGGCTAGCACGAAGAAAATTTTCAACAATTACATCAGATAATATTTGTGTTTTTAAGTCCAGTTTCATTTTATCTTTAATCTTATTCTCTATCGCATATTTTTTTCTGCTTTTTATTGTATAGCTTCTGCTTTTTTGCCATTTTTGTATAAAATGTCGGTCATGCAAAAAGAAAAACTACGCGTCATCAGAAAGCAAAAAGGCTATACTCAACAACAGGTAGCTGACTTTATCGCAACAGATGTATCCAATTACAGCAGAAAAGAAAGCGGTGATGTAAGAATTGTAAAAGATGAATGGGACAAACTTGCCCGTTTTCTGGATGTACCGTTTGAGGACATTTATGAAGAGGATGAACCTGCAATAGTTATCAATAATGATCATCCTGTATTTAATGACAGATCATCTTCTGCAGGAGTAATTACTAACCAGAATAATTATGATAATATTCCGGGAGCTATCATTGAAAATCTACAGAACTATATTGCTCTGTTAAAAGAGGAAAACGAAAGGCTGAAAGAAGAACTGAAAGGTCTCCCAAGAGGAAGAAAATAATACGGTTTAAAACTGTAGAAAATATAGATGTCACTCATATTAAATTATGGAGTGACATTTTTTTTACGGAGGTCTTTGAGGTGAGCGCTTTTTTAACGCAAAGGATTGATGATTCTTATGTTTTATTTCAGGAAGCGAAGAGTTGCGACTTTGTCACTGATGAAGCTTTATGATGAATGATACGTTCGCTTAGAAAGAATCAATGAAATTGATTCCTTCTTTGCTCTCTTAAAAATATTAGAGTTTATAAATAGAAACTTTGCGTGGTAAGTTTGTAATAAATCAAAAAGACTTAATTTTAAGAATAACCTT
>CBFQYI010000454.1:0-3918 GCA_965720825.1 uncultured Chryseobacterium sp.
TCACAATGATAACATCCGTATTCTTACCGTTTTTTAAAAGATAATCTTCTGCTTCCAGTTTGCTTTGAGCATAAAATGAACGGGTGAAAGGATAAAGCTGTGGTGCTTTTTCACTTCCCAAAAAGGCTGTATTTCCAAACCCTAAAGTATTTGCAGTACTTACAAACAAAAACTTTTGTACACCCATCAATTCTGCATGGGTAAACAGATTCACAACAGCTTCGTAATTCACTTTTCTGTATTCATTATAACGGATAAGATTCTGGCGTGTTTCTGCTGCAATATGAATGATACAGTCTATATCAGTAAGATGTACTGAGATATCGGACAAAAGTTCTGCTTCCACCAGATTCAGATTTTCGTTTTCTTCGCCCAGCCAGCCGCTTTTCTGGCGCACCAGAGCAGTAACAGAATAACCATTTTGTAATAATTTAAGGATAACATTAGTTCCCAGAAGCCCTGTTGCTCCGGTTACACATACTTTTTTCATGCTTCGATTTCTCTTTTTATAGCTTGGGTCATTAAGGGCAGCTTGATCCATATGGGTAAAATTTTCATCACCAGCCAGCTGATTGGGTTCACCATAATGACGGAATCTTTTCTAAACAATTGCCGGATGCAGTATGAAGCTACTTTGTCAGGATTTAAAAGGGTTAATCTTCCCATAAAACCTTGTTTTTCTATCCTTTCACAAACATCTTTATTGGTTTTCATTGCTCCCGGATTCACAACGCTTACAAAAACATTGGTATCTTTCAGCTCTTCATGAAGCCCTCTTGAAAATGAATGGATAAAACTTTTAGAAGCAGGATATACCGTCTTAAAACCGATGGGTGAAAAGGCTGCCATACTTGAAACATTCAGAATATAGGCTTTGGGTTGTTTTAAAAGGTTGGGAAGCAGCTGATGCGTGATCAGTGAGGTGGCCGCTACATTAACCTGCAAAATGGTATTGATATAATCAGAAGATGCTTCGGTAAATTTCTTCGTTCCGCCAAGCCCTGCATTGTTAATCAGGATATGAATATCAAAAGAACTGTTGAGCCATTCTGTAAGCTTCATCACATTTTTATGCACAGAAAGGTCTGTTTCATAGTAATGAACTTTTATCTCATACAACCTTTTGAGATCCTCGGAAAATTCTTTAAGATTCTGATCCGGAAGGCTTATAAGGATGACATTGATCTTTTGTTTCGCCAGATGTTCAGCGAATGATTTTCCGAGCCCCTGGCTTGCTCCTGTTACAACAGCGTAGGATTCTTGGGTATCCATAAGTTTACATTTTATGGTACAAAACTATGGTGAAAGGTAAGCTTGAATGTTCCGGGTTATCTGAACGAACTGATTTTAATTCGGGAAAACAAAAACAAACAATCAACTACAAATCAATCAATTATAAATAAAAAAAAGTAAAAGTTTATAAACCGGAACTTATTTTTTGAACTCGGAAGGTGTTTGTCCGGTCACTTTTTTAAAAGTTGTATTAAAAGAAGTTTTAGAATTGAACCCGGATTCGTAAGCAATCCCGAGAATGGATAATTTACTGTTGGGTTCTTTCAAAAGTTTTTTGGCATAATCTACCCTGAATTCATTCACATATTGGAAGAAGTTTTTTCCAAAGCCTGTATTGATGACATAAGACAAATGATGGGTAGAAATGGAAAGCATTTCAGCTAGCTTGATCAGGTTAAGTTCGCTGTCAAGATAAGGTTTTTGAAGTTCCATAATCCCTTCCAGTGAGGTTTTAATCTTTACTAATTCTTCATCAGAAATAAGTTTTCTTTTAACTTCTTCGGGATCGGAATCTTCATCTATAGAGATCAGTTCCTGTCTCTGCTTTTCTTCTAAAGGATAAATTTCTTTCTGTTTCAGAGAATAATATCCTACACAGTAAATAACGGATAAAAAGACGGCATTGATAAAGAAATTCAGTGATTTCGGATCATAGAACAGATTATAAATCACATAGATGATATTCACAATAAGAAGTACCAGAATAATATATTCCAGCCAGTTCAGATTGATTCCTTCGGTATTGGATGAAAACTGCTGGATCTTTTTCTGATGTTTCCTGATGTTAATATAGGAAAGTGCCGTATAGAAAAGAGCCTGAATCAGGATCAGAATAATACTGAGATATTCAAATGGTTTTTCATAGCCCAGTTTAATCAATATAAGACAAACCAGAAAAGCTGCCGGAAGGATTAAAAACTTAACCGCTGTAAGTTTAAAGGTAAAAGATG
This sequence comes from uncultured Chryseobacterium sp., assembly GCA_965720825.1. Lineage (GTDB taxonomy): Bacteria > Bacteroidota > Bacteroidia > Flavobacteriales > Weeksellaceae > Chryseobacterium. The sequence goes on from CBFQYI010000454.1 coordinate 2,244, forward strand.
GATTGGTATAGAACAGTACACTCAAGTAAAAAACCACAGGGGTAAAAAATTGAATAAGTCTAACCCAAAACAACGAATGAAACTCTACAGTTGAGCCGGTGATGAGAAACAACACTTCATCCAGCCAAAAAGTAGACCACAGAAAGAGGAATATTCCAAACCAGAAATTGGCTTTATGATTTACCTGTAAAGGATTGGCCAGCTTTAGCAGAGAAAGCAAAACCAATGAACCATAGATAAGTATCACGATGAAACTGTTTAACTCTGATGTGTTCATTGGTTTTGATATTTTGATTAAAAATAGTCTTTTATCCTATTCGTTTCCTTACAAAAATTTCATATCCTAAATAGATGAGTGGAAGTGACATGATTCCTAAGAAAAGAATATTGCTCATGGCCAGCTGCGGATGCATTACAATAGAGTAAACCAATCCGAAAAATGCTCCTCCAAGGTGAGCAGCATGTCCCAGATTATCCCATTGCTTAGGATTCAGCATCATATATACTGAATACCCGAAATATAGTGTTCCAAATAACCATCCTGGTAAGAAGTTGACACTGATCTCATTCGGAGCCATGGCTATGGATGCAAAAATAATTCCCGAAACTGCACCTGATGCTCCAATTGCTGAATACCAAGGTTGGTTTTTATAAATCTGTAAGCTGAATAAATTCCCCAGAATCATTGATCCGAAATATAGAATCAAAAATCCTATTTCTCCAAAGAAACTAATAACTACTCCCTGGAAAAAATACAGGGAAAGCATATTAAAAAATAAGTGCATAAAGTCTGCATGCAAAAACGCAGAACTGATAAGTCTTATATATTCTTTACGATTCGCAATCGCTCCGACATTGAATTTATATTTTTCAAATAATGCTGTATTGTTGAACCCCATGTAACTAAAAATACATGTGGCTGCAATAATAATGATAACAACTATATCCATTGTGTTCTTTTTATGTTATATATGAACAGACATCTTTAGTCTATTCATTTTCATTATTCCCGTCATCCTTGAACAGATCCCCGATCATTCCTCCATCTTCATCCATATCTCCTGTTGGTTCAGGATCTTCATATACTTCAGGCTCCTCTTCCACAGGTTCAGGAATGGTAATATTGATGGCTTTTACTTTGAACTTGGTAAACTGGTTTCCAATGGCTTTTATTCCTTTTACCGCGATGAATTCATCGATATTGATGGTTTCCGGATCGCGTTCTTTTCCTTTATCTTTCGCAAAAATGATTTCTGCAGTAACATCGTTGGCAACAATTACATTTTCGATGAATGATTTCGGGTGTTCAGAAGGCATGAAAGTCTGTACATTCACTGTATTTTCCAGTAAGAATCTCTTAATGAAGTAAATATCTTTTTCCCCGTCGTAATAGATACAGGTAATCGGCTGTGCAGGTCTCCATTTTTCCAATACCAGGTATTCATCATCAAAACGGTTACCTAAGTCAAAAGACACCAGTTTTACTTCACCATTGGTATTGATGGTCAGGATTTTGTCATCTCCTTTGAAGCTTCCCAATAATGTTCCTCTTACATCAGCATTCAGTCTTCTTACCGTATCATCAAACCAGATTTTTCTAGGAGCGAGTGTAGAAACTCCCTCTTCCTTCATATCTACTTTCTTTACCGAATATTTTGTCACCAGGTTTCCTTTG
>CBFQYI010000455.1:0-3904 GCA_965720825.1 uncultured Chryseobacterium sp.
CTTAAAATCAGTAAAAGTACTGTTGTCATTATTTTTTCTTAAATAAATTGATGCATCGCGGGGAATTTTCTTTCTTAAATTCATTCAGCTGATAATCTCCCCAGATTTTTATTCTTTCAAAACCACATTCAGAAGCATAGGCATGAATGGCTTCCAAGGTATGAAGTTTTACTTTTTCAAAGAAATGAAACGGCTTACCGTCAGCCTCAAAACGGATATCTTTGATGATATGTCTGCCTTCAATCTTTTTCAGGATCTTAAAATCAATATCACCACGGGTTATTGTGGTTTCAGGAACTAAGGTATTTCTTACAAATTCTTCATTCAGATAGTCCAGAACAAAATATCCTCCTGGTTTTAAAGCATTGTAAACCGATTGGAATACTTTCTTATCATCACTTTCATTGTCAAAATACCCAAAACTTGTAAATAAATTGAATACAGCATCCATCGGATCGGCATCAATAGGGTTTCTCATATCATGAACTTCAAAAAGCAGCGTTTGATTTTCGTACTGTTTGTCCGATTCAATACTTTGTCTTGAAAGATCAAGTCCCAAAACATCATACCCTAATTTATTAAGGAAAACAGAGTGTCTTCCCTTTCCACAGGCAAGATCTATGATTTTCGACTGAGGCGGCAACTGAAGGTCCGCTGTGAGCTTTGTAATGAAGTTTTCTGCTTCAGTATAGTCTCTGTTGCTATAAAGCAAATGATAATAAGGGGTATCAAACCAAGATTCAAACCATTCCATAATGCAAAAATAACTAAATTTGTGCGGTTAAAAGCAAAGTATTTTACAACATTAAGAGATTGAAAAATTCAATTGGACAAGAAGTTGGATGGTTAATCTTTTAATTTTTAAAGCTTTAAATCTTTTAATTCAAACTTATGGATACAGAAAATATTAAAATACAGATAAAGACATTCTTCGGATTGGAGCAGATTCTGGCTGAAGAAATCAAAAAATTGGGTGGAAGAAACGTTGAAATTAAAAACAGAGCGGTAAACTGTGAAGGAGATCTTGGTTTTCTTTATAAAATCAATTATTCTGCGAGAACGGCATTGAAAATCCTGGTACCAATTCATGAATTCAAAGCTTTCAATCAGCATCAGTTCTATGATAGATTGTTCAAATTTGAATGGGAGAACTTTATGGATGTAGATCAGTCTTTCTCTATTGATGCTACGGTTAATTCTGAAACCTTCAAGCATTCTCAGTTTGTGACTTTAAAAATGAAGGATGCGATCGTGGATTATTTCCAGGAAAAATTCAAAAGACGTCCGAATGTAGAAACAAGAAATCCTGATATCAAATTCCATCTTCACATAGACAGAGAATTGGTAATGATTTCAATGGATTCTTCAGGAGATCCTTTGTTTAAAAGAGGATATAGGAGAGAACAGGGAGAAGCTCCTATCAATGAAGTGCTGGCAAGTGGAATGCTTCAGCTGGCAGGCTGGGACGGAAAAGGAAATTTCCTGGATCCAATGTGTGGTTCCGGAACATTATTGATTGAAGCAGCAATGATTGCGATGGATCTTCCAGCTCAGATTTTCAGAAAGAGATTTGGATTCCAGAACTGGAATAACTATGATGCAGACTTATTTGCAAAAATCAAAGAATTCAGAATTAACAGAGTAAGACAATTTGATGGAAAAATTGTTGGATATGACATTGATGCAAGAATGCTGAATGCTGCAAGAATGAATGTAGAAGCAGCAGAAATGGAAGATGTTATTGAGATTAAAAAACAGAATTTCTTTGATTCTAAAAAAGAACTTTTCCCTTTATTAATGGTATTCAACCCTCCATACGATGAGAGAATTTCCATCAACGATGATGATTTTTACAAGAAAATCGGAGATACTTTTAAAACGCATTACCCCAATACATTGGCCTGGCTGATCTCTTCCGATCTGGAAGCGGTGAAGAAAATCGGTTTACGTCCTTCAAGAAAGATCAAACTTTTCAATGGAAAGCTGGAAACGAGATTTTTACAGTACGAAATGTATGAAGGAACGAAGAAAGTACATAAACTGGAGGAGAATAAGTAGGATTTAAAATAATAAACTGATGTTTTTAGATCTATTAGACATAATTGTCGACGGGTTGAGGTTGCTTAGCTCGGGCTCAGGCTCGTCAAGTTCAACCTCTGACAGAAAGAGTCTTAATTATGATGAAAAACCTCTAAAAAAGGAATCAAAAAGATCTAAATATTTTACTGAGAAAGTAAGTGCTGTAGCTTTGGTGTTAGCGGCATTTGGGCTTTTTATTGTTTTTAAAGATCCTTTACCTGCACAAAATTATACACAAACTTTAGTGGTAGCTTCTTTAATAGGAACTGGTATTTCACTTATGGTATTTTTTATTTTGCACGTTTTGGAACTTTATTATTTTAAAACGCTGTTCAAGCTACTTCTTTTCAGTTGTTCCGTAATCGCTTTTTTTGTTTCGGCAGTATTATATATCTACTTTAGATCGGGATTTTTTATACAATAGGACAAAATAGTATGAAGGAACGAAGAAAGTTTATAAATTGGAAGATAATAAATAATAACTTCTGAGATTAGAAATGCCGTGGAATTTTTTTGACATATTTGATGTAGTTTTTGATTTATTCGGTCTGTTGGGTTCTGGATCAAAATCGTCACGTTCAAAATCACCTTCAAAACCTGAAAGAAAAGCTTTAAATCATAATATAATATCTCAAAAGAAGGATTCAAAAGATCCAGATAGTTCAGAAAAAAAATAATTCCATTAGTAATTAAAATAAAAAAAGGTTGTACCACATGAGTACAACCTTTTGTGTTTTATCGTGCCAGTGAAGGCGCAAAGCCATATTGTTTTTTAAAGGCGTGTGAAAAATGAGAGAGATCTTCAAAGCCTACTTCCAGAAAAACATCGGAAGGCTTTTTATTCCTTTCGGATAAATGATAATAGGCCAGTTCAAGACGTTTTTGGGTGAGCCACCGCTGTGGTGTGGTTTGAAAAATCTTTCTGAAATCCCGGTTAAACGTAGATAAACTTCTTCCTGTCAGATATCCGAATCGTTCCAATGGCATATTGAACATATAATTCTTCTCCATGAAATTAATAAGATCTACTTTTCCCGGTTCATTAAAATCTGCCAGTAAAGTATCGATATCCGGATCAATTTCCCTTAAGATACTGATCGCTTCAGTAATTTTTAAATGAGCAATGTTTTCAGGAAACGGACCTTCAATCTCAAAATAAGGAATCAGGGAAGCAAGACAGCTGTTCAGAAGTGGATGGCTGCTGAAACTGTGAATGCTGGATTCCCGATGCCCATTTTTCCTTTCATACTCAACAGAACTATAAAAATTTTTCAGCCGTTCTGTGGTAAGATGCATTGCTACAGCTTTATGTGGAAGTCCGTCTTTGGGGTAATTGATAATCGTGGCAAGATGATTTCTCGGAATCAGAAAAATATCTCCTGCTTTAAACAGGTAGGTTTTGTCTGCCTGAATAATTTTCGTTTCTCCTGATATAAACCATACCAGCATATGATATTCAAAAACTGTTTCCGTTTTGAAGAGCTTATCATCATAACTGGAAATTTTGATATCCGGTGTGAGGTATTGTATCTGGAATTCCATTGTCAAAAGTTTTTCATTACAAATGTATTTAAAAAACAGTTATTTGGTATCAAATTTAAACCCCAGCATTTCTTCGCTTAATTTCCATAAACGCTCAGCATTGTTTTTATCAACAGAGTAGGGCTGTACTCCTCGAATGGTTGCCGGTTCATCAAATCTATGTTCAATTTGTCCTTTGTCTATTTCAGCAATATCACAGTTTTCACAATAAACTCCGCTTATTTCATTAAGTTGAGGGCTTACAGCGCACCAGATTGTTGTGGCAGCACCTTGTGGGATGGTT
>CBFQYI010000456.1:0-3903 GCA_965720825.1 uncultured Chryseobacterium sp.
CTGGTGAATGATCAGTTAGAAATTACCAGTGATCACACCGGAGCTGTAGTAGGATTTAAGCTTAAAAATAAAGAAACGGTGTATGCAAAAGTAGCCTCTTCATTCATCAGCTTTGAACAGGCAGAACTTAATCTGAAAAGAGAAATCGGAAACAGAAATTTTGAACAGGTAAAGACCGATGCTAAAAATATCTGGAACAAAACATTAGGAAAAATAGAAGTAAAAGGAGGAACAGATCAGCAGATGAGAACCTTTTATTCTTCTTTGTACAGAACATTATTCTTCCCGCAGAAACTATATGAAGTGGATGCTCAGAATAAAATAAAACACTGGAGTCCTTATAACGGGAAAATTGTTGACGGAAGAATGTTTGCAGGAACCGGTTTTTGGGATACTTTCCGCGCTTTGTACCCTTTCCTGAACCTTGTATATCCAAGCATTAATGTAGAGATGCAGGAAGGACTGGCCAATGCTTACAAAGAAGGTGGTTTCTTACCGGAGTGGAGCAGTCCGGGATACTCTGATATTATGATTGGAAACAATTCTGCATCCGTAGTAGCAGATGCTTATATCAAAGGACTTCGCGGATATGATACGGAAGCGCTTTGGCAGGCAGTAAAGCACGGAGCTAATAATGAAGGTCCAATAGAAGCTGTAGGCCGCGCAGGAGTAGAATATTACAATAGATTAGGCTATGTTCCTTATGATGTAAAGATCAATGAAAATGCAGCAAGAACATTAGAGTATGCTTATGATGATTTTTCGATTTATCAGTTAGGAAAAGCGCTGGGGAAACCTGCTTCTGAGATTGATATCTATAAGAAAAGAGCATATAATTACAAAAATGTCTTTGATAAGGAAACAGGCTTAATGCGTGGTAAAAATAAAGACGGCAATTTCCAGAAACCTTTCAACCCTTTCAAATGGGGAGATGCATTCACGGAAGGAAACAGTTGGCATTATACATGGTCGGTTTTCCAGGATATCGACGGACTGGCAGAACTGATGGGTGGGAAAAAGAAATTTGAAGCCAAATTAGATGAGGTATTCTCATTGCCTCCGGTTTTTGATGACAGCTATTATGGAGGTGTGATCCACGAGATCAGAGAAATGCAGATCATGAACATGGGACAGTACGCACACGGAAACCAGCCTATCCAGCACATGATTTATCTGTATAACTATGCAGGAGCACCTTACAAAACTCAATATTGGGCAAGACAGGTGATGAATAAATTGTATCATGCAACACCAGATGGATATTGCGGTGATGAAGATAACGGGCAGACTTCTGCGTGGTATATTTTCTCAGCTCTTGGATTTTATCCGGTGACGCCAGCAACAGATCAGTATGTGTTGGGAGCACCATTATTTAAAGAAGCTACTATCCATTTGGAGAATGGTAAGAAAATTGAAATAAAAGCTCCGGAAAACAACGCAGAAAATTTATATGTAAAGTCATTGAATGTAAACCAACAGTCTTATTCCAAAAACTGGCTGAGCCATCAAGAACTGATGAAAGGAGCTGTTTTAGATTTTAAGATGGATAACAAGCCTAATAAAGAAAGAGGTTCACAGGAAAAAGATTTTCCCTATTCAATGTCAAAAGAAGAATCAAATAAATAAATTTTAAATTAAAAATATAGCTGTATGAGTACAGAAAAAAAAGAAATATTCGAGAGAGTAGAGAGTATGCTGCAGACGCAAGGTTTTAATATCGCAGCAAAAGATGATACAAGACCGTGGGGAGGATTTTTTGTGATTGATGAAACACAGGCACAGGATTTTGCTAATCAATATTTCGATGGGATTGATGTAGACAACCTTAGAATAGGAGGGAAGCTGAGCCCGAAAATCCTTATCGTAGCTCCGGAAGCAAGATTAAGCTGGCAGTACCACCACAGAAGAGCCGAAATCTGGCAGGTAGTGGAAGGAACAGTAGGAATCAAAAGAAGCAATACCGATGAAGAAGGAGAGTTGGGAGAATACGGACCGAAAGATCAGGTGAAACTTCAGCAGGGCGAAAGACACAGATTGATAGGTCTTGCAGGCTGGGGAATTGTCGCTGAGATCTGGCAACACACCGATGCATCCAATCCTTCAGATGAAGATGATATCGTAAGAGTACAGGATGATTTTGGAAGATAAATAAAAAAATCCGCTTCATTGAAGCGGATTTTTTTTATTGGTTCGGAAGCTTGAGGCTGGAAGAAGGAAGTTTCTGGAGGTTATTAGAACCTCTAAATATCATAATTAAACCAATTTTTATTTATAATTTTTATGCCAGAGGTTGATTCCAATAAGAACTTCACTGGATAATAGCACTTCAGACTCCATTCCTCCAGCTTCCAGCCTTAAAACGTCACATCCAGTCCTACATAAAAGTTGGCCTTCATAATCGGAGCGTATACCATTCCGCCATCAAAATAACTGCCGAAAGGATTTTTAAAATCTACAATCGCATTTTTCTGATAGTAAGAAGTAAGGTTTTCTCCTCCTACATAAGCTCTGATCTTTTTATTGAAATTTCTTGAAATCTGAGCATTCAAAACAGCGTAAGATTCGGAATATGTTGGTAACTGAAACTCTGTCGGATTAGTTGACGTATCAGGAAGTCTTTGTTTTCCAACCCAGTTTAAAGTAGTATCAAAGCTCCAGAATCCGCCATTATCATTTTTATTGGTTGAATAGGCTAAGTTTACAAATCCTCTGTGCTTCGCCATAAATGGAACTTCTCTTCTTCCACTGATATAATCAGCCTGCACATCATAATACTTATAAGCAAGTCTTACTTCAAGGTTTTTTATAGGCATAAAATCCCATTGGGTCTGGAATGAATTCGCAAACGATTTTCCATCAAGATTATAAAATGTCAGCTGTTGAGGAGATTGATCCAAATCTACCAATACCTGATCCTGGAAATCTGTTCTGAAAAAGTCTGCAACAATACTCGATTTTCTTCCGAATAGCTTAAATTCCTGTTGTAAACTTGCTCCATAATTCCATGCAATTTCAGGTCTTAATCCATAAATATTTCCTCCGTTTGGTAAGATACTAATAGCTCTGTTGGATGCAAAATACTGCTGGCTTTCCGCAAAAACATTCGCCGTTCTGAATCCTCTTCCCGCAGAAAGTCTTAAAATAGTCTGAGGCGTGAAATCATACTTGAAATTAAGTCTCGGTGTAAACTGAGTTCCTGCCAGATTGTGGAAATCTACTCTGGAACCCGCTACTAAAGTATATTTTAAACCTGTTAAAGTATATTCAGCAAAAATTCCCGGTACAATTTCATTCCTTCTTATATCATCCAACAAATACGTTTCTTTATAACCGTCATATAAGAAACTTGCTCCAGCCTTATACTTATGGTTGGTATTTCCGATGATGCTTTCAAAAATTAAATTGGAATAGTACGTATGCTGTTGTCCCGCATAATTTCTCAATCCAAAGAAACTGTCCTGTTGGTGATACACATACTGGTTCATCCATCCGATACTCTGGTAAGGTTTTCCTTTAAAAACATACCCTGTTTTATTCCAGACCTGAAATCTTGAAATGTCGATTCCTACCCCATAAAAAGGTTGCTTATCCTGACCCAATTTTTTATCAAATCCAATCTGTCCTGCAGTTCTTTCGTCTCTGATAAAATTAATTCCAAAGTGAGACCCAAATCCCGACTTTTCAAGATCATTATAATTCAGTAAATACGCTGCATTGATCTGTGTTCCTTTGGGCCTGTCCAGAAAACCGTCATGGTTCATATCCGTATTTCCAAAAGTTCCGTTTCCGTGAAGAAGGAAAGTTTGCGACCATTTATCGTTGATAGGAGAAACATTGGTAATATTGACTTCTGCTCTTCCATTGAAGTCAGAAAAAGGTTCAGTGACGTTTCAGGAGTCTTTG
>CBFQYI010000457.1:0-3899 GCA_965720825.1 uncultured Chryseobacterium sp.
CGAAAAATTCTAGTCTAACGCAAAATCCTCATAACCTTCCATAATATTCATTAAAGCCTTAGCAATTTCTGATTGAGTGTCTTTTTCTATGTAGGCTATTTTTTTCACAGGTTTATGGGAGTTATGTCTTAAGTTTTGGCTAAAGCCAATGGAATCTTTATTTTTTTTATTAAACGGGTTAAAACCCGTTTTTATTGATGAACATTTATAACGTATAAAAAATTACTTTCTACATTTTCAGCCATTTCTTTTTCAACATTCTCCAACGTTGATCATTAACAGCCTTTTGTTCTTCTTTCGTGATTTTCAATTCCAGTTGATTCGATCTGCAGTTTTCATAAGATTTAATAATATCAAAGAAAAATGAAGCAGATTTGCCTTTCACAGCTTCTTTTGAGGAGGCAATATAAGCCAGAAACCTGTTCAATCCTAAAAAATAAAAATATCTTCCATAGTAATCTGCAGGACGTATGGTGTAATCGGCTCCTTTTACTTTAATCAGCTTTACATGGAGCTCCGGAAGAACCACTTCTTTCCATCCCAGATGATCCAGCAATATGGAATCAATGTTATCCCAGCCCAGCGTTTCCCTTAAACCACCGATCTGAACAAAACATTCTTTACGGTATGCCTTCATAGGACCTCTTACATGATGCTTATTGGAATTTCCTTCATACACCCAGTTCCCATCTTTTTCTATGTATAGAAGCCCTCCTACAAGTCCGTATTCAGGATGCGTGGCAAAGGCTGTTTCTATTGCAGTCAGGTAATTTTCCGGAAGAATGATATCGGCATCAAATTTACAGATGATATCAAATTCATTCATAGATTGAGTCTGAAGTCCGTTTTTAAAAGCGTGAACCACTTTAGATCCTGGCTGATGTTCAGATTTCTGTAGATTAATTGTTTCGAAACGGGAATCAGTTTCTGTATAGTTTCTGATGACCTCAGCTGTTCTGTCTGTAGAACCGTCATTCACTACCACTACTTTAAAATCTTTGCAGCTTTGCTGTTGCAGAGAATTAAGAGTAAATGGGAGGTTGTCTTCTTCGTTATGAGCAGGAATTATAATTAAAAACCTCACGAATTATGGTATAAATGATGAATAATAAATGATCAATGACAGGAAGCTTTTGATGGCATCAATTATCACTGATCATTTATTGTTGATTATTTTATTTGTTATGCGGTTTCAGCATGTTTTTCGGATCAAGAATTTCGTCCAGTTTTTCCTGAGAAAGAATTCCTTTTTCCAAAACAAGGTTGTAAACGCTCTTTCCTGTTTCCAATGCTTCTTTTGCAATCTGTGTAGACTGTTTGTATCCGATGTAAGGATTCAGTGCTGTAACAATACCAATGCTGTGTTTTACCATATTCAGGCAAATTTCTTTATTGGCAGTAATTCCAACCACACATTTATCACGAAGCGTATCTAAAGCGTTGCAAAGGAAATTAATATTTTCCATGATGGCATGTGAAAGTACCGGTTCCATTACATTCAGCTGTAACTGTCCTGCTTCTGCGGCAAAAGTTACAGTAAGATCGTTTCCAAATACTTTGAAACAAACCTGGTTTACTACTTCCGGAATTACAGGATTTACTTTCCCTGGCATAATAGAAGATCCCGGCTGCATTGGCGGAAGATTGATTTCAAAAAGACCAGCTCTTGGACCAGATGAAAGTAATCTTAAGTCGTTACAGATTTTGGATAACTTCACCGCAAGACGCTTTGTAGCTGAAGAGTAAATTACATAAGAACCCGTGTCAGGAGTAGCTTCTACCAAATCCGGTGCTGAAACAATCGGAAATCCTGTAATCTGAGCTAAGTTTTTAGCACAAAGAGTGGCATATCCTACCGGAGCATTTAAGCCTGTTCCGATAGCTGTAGCTCCCATATTTACTTCTACAAATAGGCTGGCGTTGTTATTCAGTTTGGAGATATCCTCTTCTAAAGTAGCTGCATATGCTTCAAATTCCTGTCCCAAAGTCATCGGAACAGCATCCTGAAGTTGTGTACGTCCCATTTTAATAACATCGTGGAACTCCTGTCCTTTTGCACGGAAAGCCGTGATAATTCTTTCCAGTTTTTCTACCAGTCCGATATTCATCTGAAGCAATCCCATTTTGATTGCTGTAGGATAAGCATCATTGGTAGACTGAGAAAGGTTGATATGGTCATTAGGTGAACAGAATTCATACTCTCCTTTATTTTTCCCTAGTTTTTCCAACACGATATTGGCGATCACTTCATTCGCATTCATGTTGATGGAAGTTCCTGCTCCTCCCTGAATCATATCTACCGGAAACTGCTCATGATATTTCCCTTCTACAATTTCATCACAAGCTTCTGCTATTTTAAAATACAGGTTTTCGTCTAGAAGTCCTAGTTCATAATTGGTTTTAGCAGCTGCTTTTTTTACAAAAGCCAATCCTTTTATGAAATCCGGATATGAAGACAAAAGCTGTCCTGAAATTTTGAAATTGTTGATAGCTCTTTGTGTCTGAACCCCATAATAAGCATCTAAAGGCACATTCAGTTCGCCTAATAGATCACTTTCTTTCCTGAAATTTTCCATTACAGATATTTTACTGTTTTTGATCGTTTAAAGATAGCAAAAACGCATCTAACCGATGCGTTTTAATTTGAATTATTTTGTTGGATATTTTTGATTTAAAGCCTGGAGTATTGCCCATGTTTCGGCATCCATAATTCCGTCATAATTCTGTGGACGGAAATGGTACTGGAATGCTTCAATTGTTTTCTTCGTAGCATCATCCCATTTCCCGCTAAGATCAAGCGTATATCCGAATTTCTGCAATGAAGTCTGAATAAGGAAAATAAAGCTGGCATCATTATATCTTGCCACCAGGTCTGCCTGTGCCGGTTCAAGGTAAGTCTGTTTAGCAGCTTCATCATACCACATTCCAACCTGATATTCGTCATAAAGCTTTTTCCATGGAAACATAGGTCCCGGATCCTGCTTTCTTGTAGGTGCAATATCGGCATGTGCCAATACATTCGTAGGTTGAATCTGATATCTTGTCACAATATCTTTAACCAAGGCAGCTACTTTTTTCACCTGGTCATCGCTAAAAGGAGCAAAAGTTCTTTTGCCTGTAGCATCTGTAGTATACCCCGTATTTACAATTTCAATACCGATAGAATTATCGTTGAGATTTTTGTCATTTCTCCACGCGCTTACTCCCGCATGATAAGCTCGCTTATTTTCATCTACCAATTGATAGATCTCGTTATCTCCTGTATTATTTACAAGATAATGGGCACTCACTGCCTGCTGGGTAAGAACAGTGATAGATTTATCATCAGCAAGAGCTGTATAATGTAATATAAGATAACGTTGTCTGAAATTCTGGGCTACTGCAGGAAAATAAGTTTTCACTACTTTATATCCTGCTGGTTTTGCAGATACAATAGAACCATAACTTGCCGTATTATCATTTTTTGTTGGGTCTGCTATATTAGTAGTAAAAAAGTCTACTCCATGGTCAGATACAACTTTTGGTTTTTGAACGACCGGAGGTGTTGTCTGAACCTTCGGTTTCGCCTGTGTTATTGGGGTTTTCGGTTTGTAAGTATTTTTTTTCACATTTTGTTGGGAAGTACATGAAAAAACAAAAGTGCTTAATCCGATGATATATAATGTTTTACGCATCAGTTTGGTTTTTGAATGATTTATTACCTCAAAAATACACAAAAATTTCTTGAATTTTATTTGGTAAATAAAGAAATCTATTCTATATTTGCACTCGCAATAACGGAACAACGATCATTAAAAAATAAACAAAAAGGAGGGTTGCCGGAGTGGTTAACGGAGCAGTTTGCTAAACTGTCGACGCGAAAGTGTCGCAAGGGTTCGAATCCCTTACCCTCCGCTCTT
>CBFQYI010000458.1:0-3898 GCA_965720825.1 uncultured Chryseobacterium sp.
TGTCAAAATAAGACTTCTCATAAGATGAAGAGGTCAATGTCTTTTCTCCGAACTGATGCTTACGGATCAGGCCTGCATCAAGGAAAATTTCAATAGTGTTGTAAATGGTAGCTTTGGAAACATGGTATTTTTTCTGCATCATCAGAAGATACAGATCATCAACGTTAAAGTGATGATCCATATTATAAATCTCTTCCAATATCGTATATCTTTCAGGTGTGTTTCTGAACCCTTTTTCTAATAAGTAGTTTCTCAAAACATCCTTGATCAAAGCTATATTTTTTTCTTTTTGTATTGTATCCATTAAAAAAATTATCTACAAATTTATTGAATTTTATTTAAATAGATAGTATGGTTAAATACGAGTGGCTACGAGTTGTGGCGGAAATACCCGGACTGCTCGATCTTATTGTCGTAAACTGTTAATTCTGTGATCGGTGCAGATTCTACTTCAACGTTATGCGAAGATACTCCCCAAGCCTTAAAGTCGTCACTTCCGATATACTTCACAAAGTTATAAATGTTAAGAGTAATCTTCTGTTTAACAGTTAAAAGAATATCGTTGATATAGGTGTTATCTATGATCACATATTTAAGATCAGGTGGTATATCATGAGCTCTTAAAGATGGGTGACTGCTTCTTGAAGGAATGGTTCCGTCTGCCATTAAATCTTTAAGGACCATATTGAAATAATCGTTGATTCTTCGGTCTACTTTAAATCCTAACAGGAAGTTGATTTTATATACGGTTCCCGGAAGAATCTCGTCTACAGTATATCTGAAAGTATATGGATCTTCTTGGTTTACGATACTCAGGATAAAGTAATGATCTGCTCTATTCGGCTGTTTTTTGATGATGGAATAAATAATTTTGGATTCCACTTCATCATTTCTTTTGGCTCTGCTCAGATAAGCCAGATTGGTAGCATATTTCGGAATGGTTTCGTCCAGTTTCATGTCTTTAAGAATAGACACATATTTTTCTATTTTCACAAACTGGATAAATCTTGTTTTGATCAGTCTTCCGTTGTACCATGCATACATAGAAACTCCGATAGAACCAGCCAATACAACGGTGATCCATCCACCTTCCATGAATTTGATAATGTTGGCACTGAAGAATCCTAATTCGATAGCCATATAAACCATTGCGAACACCAGAATCAAGACCTTACTTACTCTGTGTTTCAATAGCCAGAAGACCAATAGAACTGTAGTCATCAACATCGTTACAGTAATGGAAAGTCCATAAGCAGCTTCCATTTTTCCTGATTCTCTGAAGTGAAGAACAACAATGATACACAGGATAAGAAGTCCCCAGTTGATTCTTGGGATATACATCTGTCCTTTGACCCCTGACGGATAATCAATTTTCTGATTAGGCCACAGATTAAGAGACATTGCTTCTGAGAATATGGTGAAAGAACCTGTAATCAATGCCTGGCTGGCAATAATTGCAGCTGCTGTTGCTAAAATTACTCCCGGGATGATCATCCATTCTTCCATGATTCCAAAGAAAGGATTCACCACAGAAAACCCAGGTTTGTTATAATTGGTTAAAAGCCATGCTCCCTGACCAAGATAGTTAAGAATAAGCATAATTTTAACGAATGCCCAGCTTATTCTGATATTTTTAGCACCACAGTGTCCTAAATCAGAATATAATGCTTCTGCTCCGGTTGTACAAAGGAAAACAGCTCCTAAGATCACAATAGCACTCGGAGAGTTCACAATAAGCTTGTAAGCATAATAAGGGTTGAAAGATCTTAAAATCTCAAAATTTTCACTTAAATGCATTACTCCCAGCCCTCCTAATACCAGAAACCAAACTACCATTACAGGACCAAAAAATTTCCCGATAAAGCTGGTTCCGAATTGCTGTACCACAAAAATGGCAATCAGGATTCCAATGGTGATAGGTACCACAGGAGTGTGTGGGTTATAAATTTCAAGACCTTCAATAGCTGACATTACCGTCAGTGATGGTGTAATGACTCCGTCTGCAATAAGGGCTGCAGCACCAATGATTGCAATGAGATATAACCATCCTTTCTTGAGGTTTCTCACTAATGAAAACAAAGCCAGAATTCCTCCTTCGCCTTTGTTATCTGCTCTTAAAGCAATGATCACATATTTTATTGTAGTCTGAAGAGTAAGGGTCCAGATGATACAGGAGAGCGCACCCTCTATGTATTCATTGAAAGGCATATTGCTCCCTTGGGATCTTGCATTCACAATTGCTTTCATTACGTAAAGCGGAGAGGTACCAATATCTCCAAAAACAATTCCTAGAGACACTAAAACTCCTATGAAGGAAAGTTTCTTTATGTCGAAGTGGTAGCCATCTTCTGTAACTTCTGCCATATCAGCTTAATTTATTTTAAAGGCGCAAATTTATACTAATTTTATGACGTCAAGAATTTTTCTTCATGAATATAATAAATGAAAAAACTTCCTTTCGGAAGTTTTTCTCTATAACTATTCTATAACTATTTTACGTACATCGCTTTTTTGATTTCCTCTTTCACTTTTTCAAGTTTAGGGAACCATTCTGCAAATAATGCAGCAGAGTAAGGTGCAGGTGCATCAGGAGTCGTAATTCTCTTGATAGGAGCATCTAAATAATCAAATGCTTTTTGCTGTACCATATAAGTAATTTCAGAAGAAATAGAAGCAAATGGCCAAGCTTCTTCTAAAATAACCAATCTGTTTGTTTTCTTAACGGAAGCTAAAACAGTATCAAAATCCAGAGGACGAACTGTTCTAAGATCGATAACTTCTACAGAGATTCCTTCTTTCGCCATATCTTCTGCAGCCTGTAAAGCTAACTTCATGATTTTACCGAAAGAAACTAAAGTAACGTCTGTACCTTCTCTCTTGATATCTGCTTTTCCTAATGGTAAGTAGTATTCTTCTTCGGGAATTTCCATTTTATCTCCATACATCTGCTCAGATTCCATGAAAATAACCGGATCATTATCCTGAATTGCAGTTTTCAATAACCCTTTCGCATCGTAAGGATTTGAAGGAACCACTACTTTAAGACCGGGAATGTTTGCAAACCAGTTTTCAAAAGCCTGAGAGTGAGTTGCACCTAATTGACCTGCAGAAGCTGTAGGACCACGGAAAACGATTGGACAATTCCATTGTCCACCACTCATCTGACGGATTTTTGCAGCATTATTGATAATCTGATCAATTCCTACCAATGAGAAATTGAATGTCATATACTCTACGATGGGTCTGTTACCATTCATCGCAGCACCCACAGCAATCCCTGTAAAACCAAGTTCTGCAATTGGGGTATCGATTACTCTTTTAGGACCAAACTCATCCAACATTCCTTTTGAAGCTTTATATGCACCATTGTATTCTGCTACTTCCTCCCCCATTAAAAAGATGGATTCGTCTTTACGCATTTCCTCGCTCATTGCCTGTGCAATTACCTCACGAAAAGTATATTCTGCCATATTTATTCGAAAAATTTAGACTACAAAAATAGTGTTTTTTTATTATACACATCATAAAAACGCTCTTCATTTCCATGAGAAGTCATAATATTAACTGTATTTAAAATTAATTTTCCTTCTTAAATGCTTCCTTCCTATGGCTTTTTTATGTTCCGAAGAATTTCCACAGAATTTTTATCCACAAAAAATGACATCCCATTTCTGAGATGTCATATGAAATTCTATTTAAACTTAAATTAATTAGCTTTCTCCCAAACCTGGGTTCTTCCTAATAAAGATAATCCTAAGTACCCTCTTACGTTCAATTTATCACCACTTCTTGTAATGGTACATTTGTATGTTTTTCCTGTTTTAGGGTCAGTAATGGTTCCTCCTGTGAACTCATCGCCGTCTTTTTTCAATCCTCTGATGATTTCCAATCCCAAAAT
>CBFQYI010000459.1:0-3872 GCA_965720825.1 uncultured Chryseobacterium sp.
AAAGAGGCTGGAATAATTAAATTCCAGCCCCGGAAAAAACACAAATCTCATTAGATTTTTAAACAGCTAACCCATTGATTTTGTATAATTTTATAGAATCATTGTATTTTTAGAATCTTCAGGCGAGTAATTAATACAGTCTCTGTACGGAGAGAAACAACTCTCTTGTGTTATCAGAAGTATTGGAATCTGTGGTTGTAGCATCGCTGCTTCCCGTTGTAGATTTATTATCTACGCGGAATGCATAGTACACTCTGTACCATCTTGGCTCCGGCTCTTGTATTGTAATATCAAATGTCACAGTCTCATTATGGGTTTGAGTAAGATAAACACCATCATCAAACTGTCTGTAAGCTCCTGGTGATAATTTAATATTTCCGTTGTCAGAATCACCGGTATGAGTAGACATTTCCGACACCCAGATTTTCACATCTGAAGTTCCTACATTATAAAGTCTCGGATTAAAAGTGGTAGCCGCTCCGGTTCCTGCTGAACTGCTGTTAAATTGTGCGTCAAGTCTTAGGAAACCTCCCAAAACAGGAAGGTCAGTAAGATAGGTACTGGCTAATGTACTAGCTCCGGAAGTGCCTGCAGGAATGCTCCCATGATAATAGATTAAATCTCCAATTGTAATGTCATCATCCTGTCCTCCAAAAGCAAATTTCCAGGTGGTCCCATTGAACATATAATAACCGGCTTTATCTACTTTTGCTGTTTTTACAGAAGGTGCCGTCACCGCCTGGGTTACGTAAACCAAAGCTCCGGTTTGAGCTGCTAAATAGACATTATCTTTAGCTCTTAACTGATCTCCAGTCATTCGGGGAGCCATCACACCATCAGCGGCAGTAGCCACATCTGGCTTTCCTTCTACATGTAAAGTTACTTTAGGGGAATCTGTATTGATGCCTACCTGGGAAAAAGCAGCTATTGAAAAACACATCATTATGCTGGCAAGAGGTAATTTTATTTTTTTCATTTTAGTATATTTGTTTAAAAATTATTTGATTTATTTAAGAATTGAATAAATCATTTAGGGTCAATTGATAGATCATCAATCAGCCTTTGTTGAGCTAGCTGGTGCAAAGTTATCCGCATTAATAAATCAAACTCAGCAATAACCAATGAAAAACCGGAAACGGCTCAACAAAACACAAGTAACTAATAATCAAAATATTAAACCAGTCATTTTCTGAAAATTGACTGTTATGGAAATATATTGAAATGATTTAAAATTACCTCTTGCCACAAATGACCACGGAAAAAGACATAAAAATTGAACAGTACAAAAGACAACTCGTTTATTATTATAATATTCTGATGTCTGTCATTCTTGCTGTATTTGGTTTGATATACACCTTTATCATTCCGGATAAAATAATGGCATGGTATCTTTTTGGGGGACTTTTTTTAATGGTCTATACATATCTGATTGTACGCAAAACCTACTCAGTGAATGTCATGGTACATTCCTATATCATTATTGCGACACTTTATAATTTTTATATTATGCTGGCCTTCTGGAACAACTCCATAGCGAGTTTTGTCTGGCTTATCCCTATTCCCCTGGCAGCCTATGTTTTCTTTGAAAGAAAGTACGTATTTATTTACAGCATGTTTGTTTTGTTCAATATTATTGCAGGATACTTTATTTCCAAAACCTTCAGCTTTAAATTCCCGATACACAGACCTGAAGATGTGAGAATTACGGATACCATCCTTATGGTTTCCAACGTGGCTGTAATATCACTCCTGCTCTATTTTAAGGATAAAATAAAACGTGTTGAACTTTACCATGAATTTGAGGAAAAGAATTCAAATACAGTAATTCAACCCGCTTCCGTGGCAGAGAAAGCACCATTTGCAGATGAATTGTTTGAAAAAATTGAATCTGTGATGATAGAAAAACAGCTGTATAAAGATGTCAATTTTAATATTTCTAAACTTTCTACGGAAATGGATATCAACAGCAGTTATATCTCAAAATCAATTCGTACAAAAGGATATCCCAATTTCAATAATTACCTGAATATGCACAGAATTGAATGTGTAAAAAGGCTGCTTCATGAAAATGATATTGAAAAAGTAACCCTTATGTATATTTACACAGAGGCTGGTTTCTCTAATCAGTCTACTTTCAACAGGGTTTTCAAACAAATGGAGAATATTACTCCTTCAGAATACATCAACAGCCTGCAGCTTCATTGATTTGTTTCACCAATCAATATCATTGAGATAATGATTTTTAAATTCGGAAAATAATCAGGAAATTTACAGAACTAAATTTTTCTGTCAAACCACTGCATTTTAATTGCAAAAAAAATCATGAATTCATCTGAAAAAGCACTTCAGGGAAGCTCACGTTTCCGATATATAAAACTTTGTATTTTCTTTTCAGGACTCTCGGTTTTTGCACAGCTTTATCTTTTCCAGCCGATGCTGCCCATGGCTGCAGAACAGTTCGGAGTGTCCGTAGGTGATACTTCCCTTCTGGTGTCATCATCCACAATAGGTATGGCATTGGGATTACTGTTTTTTGCTTTTAAAGCGGACAGCTATTCAAGAAAAAATCTCATGGTTTTTTCGCTGATTTCATCTGCTGTACTTACTATTATTTCTACCTGGATCCCGAGTTTAAGCCTTTTGATTGCCGTTGGAGTATTGAAAGGATTTGTTGTTTCGGGCGTCTCAGCAGTTGCTCTTGCCTATCTTACTGAGGAAGTGGATGCACTGGCAGTACCTGCAGCCATCAGTATGTATCTCAGCGGAAATACAATCGGAGGAATGAGCGGAAGAATAATGGCGACTCTGTTTGCGGGAGAATTCGGATGGCGTAATGCTGTTCTCCTGATCGGGATAGAAAGTTTAATTCTCGGGGCTGTATTTTGGAAGCTGTTTCCGGAATCAAAATTTTTCAATCCGCAGAAAACAGATTATCATCTTAAGGTAAAACAGATGAAGTTTTTTCTTACCAATCCTTATATGCTCCGTTTATATTGTACTGCAGCATTATTAATGGGTGTTTTCGTGAGTGTTTATAATTACCTGACATTCAGATTAGAGGCAAAACCTTTTTCATTAAGCCATTTTATCATTGCCTTTATCTTTCTGATGTATATTTTTGGAGTTTTCGGGACGATGATCGTAGGCCGCCTTTCAAGGAGGTTTCCCATGAATAATATC
Source organism: uncultured Chryseobacterium sp. (assembly GCA_965720825.1). Taxonomy (GTDB): domain Bacteria; phylum Bacteroidota; class Bacteroidia; order Flavobacteriales; family Weeksellaceae; genus Chryseobacterium. The sequence goes on from CBFQYI010000459.1 coordinate 3,181, forward strand.
CTTAAAGCATCTATCCTGTCTATGATTAGCGGAGCGGCTTTATTGCTGTCTGAAAACATTTATATCCTTATTTTCGGACTTGGGCTTTTCACCCTTTCATTCTTCGCTGCCCATACTATGGCCAGCCAGATGACCGCACTGTATGCCAAACGTGGGAAATCTTCAGCCACTTCTATTTACTGGCTGTTTTATTATTTTGGTTCAAGTATTCTGGGAAGTGGTACCGGTTATCTGCTTCATGCCTATTCATGGAATATTTTTATAGGAGTTCTTATCATATCCGTTATCATAGCTCTTTTTCTGGCAACTTTTAATACCACTCCAAAAGCAAGAATAAAAAGCTAGTACCACATAGATACCACATTCTATTTTTACAGAAATCTATGATAATTCGCGTATTGGTGTACTATTTTAACACATTGTTAATTATTTGTAGTAAAAATTTAACCTAATCTTGACTAAAACAAGACGCGATAATCCAATGCCGGGCATACTATTTGCTTTTTATTTGAGACCTTATCATCAACTAAAATTCAAAATATTATGAACGTAGCAGATCTAAAAATCAAGAACTTAGTAGAATACAAAAATCAGATTTATACCATTACTGAGATCTTTCACAATGTGGAGCAGGATTATTTTGTTAAAATTGAAAATGATATTCAAAGTATTTCCGTTCCGGCAGCCTCCAT
>CBFQYI010000460.1:0-3870 GCA_965720825.1 uncultured Chryseobacterium sp.
CAGCATTTCAATTCCTGTTTCGGGAATTCTTTTATTGATAAAAACTTTCATTGTACTGTTATTTAATGATTTTAAATAAAAAAACCTCACTCGCAAAAAGTAAGGTTATTGAACTTTAATATTAAAAAAATTATTTCTTTTCATCTGAATGTTTGATTCAAAATCTATATATATTTCTGTGATCGTGATTGTATACCGAGGGTTTTAATTCCATCAATTTTCATTCCGAAACGGAGTTAAAAGATTTTAAATTTTGATTAAATCCAAATGATTTTTTTTGAAAAAACGAATAAAAGTCAGCTTCTACTGATAAGATGTTTCTCACAAAGAACTGGTGTTTGAGACCACTAAGTCTACCAAATCTATTCTACTGATTTGTATTTCCAAGCATCGGAACAAATTTATAAGCTCCAAATTCTTCTTTTTCAAATTCTGTTGGACCTACTTTGGTAAATCTGTATAAAACCTGCTCATCCGTTGGACCTAATGGAATCACCATTATTCCTCCGACATTCAGTTGTTTTAACAGTTCTGTAGGGAGTGTTGAAGCCCCACAGGTTACGATTATTTTGTCGAAAGGAGCGAAAGTAGGAAGTCCGGCAAAACCATCTCCAAAGCTCTGAAATTTTGGGAACAGATGAAGTTCTCTGAGTTTCTTTTTGGAAAAATCAAACAGATCTTTCTGTCTTTCTACCGTATAGACATGGGCTTTCATCGCCATTAAAACTGCAGTCTGGTATCCACATCCTGTTCCAATTTCCAACACTTTTTCACCTGGTTTTACCTTCAGTAGTTCAGACTGTTCCGCTACCGTGGAAGGATGGGAAATAGTCTGATGGGCCAGAATAGGAAATGCTCTGTCTTCATAGGCAAAATCTTCAAAAATACTTTCGATAAAAAGGTGTCTCGGAACTTCACTCATTGCCGAAAGTACATTTTCGTCTGAAATACCAATTCTGTTTCGAAGGTAGTCTACTAAAATCTTTCTTTTTCCTTTATGTACAAACGAATCCTGCATTTGACAAAAGTAAGAAATTAGAAATTAGATTCCAGAAATTGAAGCAAAGAATTATCCACAAAAAACAAAGCAATCAAAAAATGACTGCTTTGTTTTTATTTCTTAATTCCACTTTATCTGATAAGGTCCGTAAAAATCACTGAAGGTATTATCAGCACATTTTTTTCTCACAAAAAAGTTATAATTCACTGTTTTACTTAATCCTACATAAATAGCTTTTTGACCTGCAAACACCAAATCTCCACTTGCAGGAGGTGCAGAACTTGTTGTCAAAACAGTTTCATATGCAGAAACGCCATCATTTTCCCAAGACACTGTAGCGTCAAAAATAGAAGAATTCACAGAAGAGGTTGTTTTTGAATAGGTTGCATACTCTGGCTTTACACAGGTTGTTGTATTACTGGCCAAAACAGTAACAGGTCCCGCCCAATGACTCCGCCCATTAGCTATTCCACAATTCTTTCTCACATAAAGGTCGTATTTATGATCTTTATAGAGAGGAAGATTATAAAAATACTTGTTAGTGACCACTGTAGTTCCCTTTCCCACAGAGAAACCCTGTTCCCCATACTGTACTTCAAAATATCCTTCGCCCTGACTTATAAAGCTCCAGGAAAGTTTGTTATTTCCTTTTTCAAATATCAGATTTGTTGGAGTTCCACATTGAGCCTGTGGGTCATATGGACTATCTCCTATACATCCTGCAGTACATAATCCAAAAAAGAGTACAATCGAAATTATTCTTTTCATAGTTATTTTTCAGACCGTGAATTTACTGTAATTTCTTTAATGAATACATGGGCTCCATCTTGAATATCTCCAAGTGAAAAGTCATGTATTTTATAAATGTACATTCACTATATTTACAAAAATTTAATACAGCTATGTTAAAAGCAGGTTTGGTAGGTGCCGGACACTTGGGAAAAATACATTTAAAACTTCTTAATCAGTCAGATAGATATCAATTTGTAGGTTTCCATGATAAAGATGTTGAAAACGGAAAGAAATTAGAAGCCGAATTCGGATATAAATATTTTGAAAATTTTGATGAATTGCTTGAACAGATTGACATGCTTGACATTGTCACTCCTACAGTTTATCATTATGATTATGCTTTAAAAGCTATTGAAAAAGGTCTTCATTTCTTTATTGAAAAACCGGTAACCCAGACTCTTGAGCAGGCACAAGAAATTCTTCGTTTATGCCAGGAAAAAGGAATCAAAGCTCAGGTAGGACACGTTGAGCGATACAATCCAGCGTTTATTGCTACTAAGGAATACATCAGTACTCCGATGTTTATTGAAATCCACAGGCTGGCTGAATTTAATCCACGTGGCACGGATGTTTCTGTAGTATTGGATCTTATGATTCACGATCTTGATATTTTATTAAGCATTGCGAAATCTAAAGTGAAAAACATTCATGCAAGTGGCGTTTGTGTCGTAAGCAAAACTCCGGATATTGCCAACGCAAGAATAGAGTTTGAAAACGGATGTGTGGCCAATCTTACCACTTCCAGAATTTCTATGAAGGCGATGAGAAAAAGCAGATTCTTCCAGAAAGACGCTTACATTTCCGTAGATTTCCTTGAGAAAAAAGCAGAAGTAATCAGAATGAAGGATGCTCCTGAAAACCCTACTCCATTTGATATGATCATTGAAAATGCAGAAGGAGAAAAGAACCAGATTCTGTTTGAATATCCGAATATCCAGCCTAACAATGCTATTCTGGATGAATTAAACTCTTTCGCTGATGCGATTACGGGCGACAAAAATGTAGAAGTTTCTCTTGAAGACGGAACCGAAGCATTGAAAGTGGCTTTAGAGATTATGAAACTGATCAGTTAGCATGAAAATAAAGTCTGCACTATTTCTGGCAGCAATCACAATACTATCTTGTAATCAGAAAAAAAATGGTTATAAGATAGATTGTGATGATCAAAAAAAGCAGGCACAAAATGATTTCAATTATAAAAATTATACCTGGACCAATTTCTCAGGCTTAGGCTATGATTATCTGGGTGAAAAGGAATTTATAGAGCTTCTGAACCAGAATCATATAAAAACGCAGCAAATTCCCACATCTTGTGTAAAATTTCCGAATGATCAGTATGAAAACTGCCGATAAATTGAGATGAACAGACTTATTTTAAAAAAATTTGGAAAGAAATTTATAGACTCTTTACGCTTTACCGCGAAGCAACTGTTTATAAAAAATCATCCTGATGAAATATTTTCATATGAACAATGCGATGATATTTCACGCTATCCTGGCTCTACCACAGACAATCAGTTTGAAAAGCTGCAAACTGATTACCTAAAAAAATTTCCTACTCCCCAAGGATATAATTCAAAAAAGGAAAAGTTTTATTCCTACACTTCAGCTTCTTTTATTATTACTAAAAACGGAAAAATTAAGGATTTATCAGTAAAAAGTGAATTTCAAAACAAAAAAAACAATATATTTGAAAAACAATTCAATAAACAATTGAAAGATTTTGTTTTACACACGCAATGGATTCCTGGCAGAATAAATGGTCTGAATGTAGATTCTTACTATGATGCCAACATTCATTATGACTAATTTCTAAAAAACTCCTATTATTTAAATCATTAAAACTACTATGAAAAGAGCCATTCTATTATCCGCACTTTTATTGTCTCAATTTGGGACATCACAATTACTGAAGACATCCGGACAGAAAATCGTTAATGATAAAGGTGAAAATATTCAATTGAAAGGCCTTGGGCTGGGCGGTTGGATGCTACAGGAAGGATATATGCTGAAAACTGCTGATTTTGCAGGGCCTCAGTATAAGATTAAGGAGAAAATTGCAGAATTGATTGGTGAAG
>CBFQYI010000461.1:0-3868 GCA_965720825.1 uncultured Chryseobacterium sp.
AGAAGATATCTGCACCACCGTATCTAGCAGTAGTTTGGTGAGGGATAGTATGGTTCATTACAGGAACTTTCACAAGGTTTTTCTTAGCGTCTTCAACTGCTTTAGCAATTGCAGAAGCAACCTCTTTAGATTTTCCTAAACCGAAACCGATAACACCTTCTTCGTTACCTACTACAACAATAGCAGAAAATCCGAAAGCTCTACCTCCTTTTGTTACTTTTGTTACTCTGTTAACAGCTACGAGACGATCTTTTAATTCTAATCCTCCCGGTTTTACTCTTTCTATATTATCTAGTCCTAACATATTTTCCGAAATTTAATGATTAGAATTTAAGTCCTCCTTCTCTTGCACCATCAGCTAGAGCTTTTACTCTACCGTGGTAAACGAATCCGTTTCTGTCAAATACAATACTTTCGATTCCTGCAGCGATAGCTTTAGCAGCGATAGCTTTACCAACAGCAGCAGAAACTTCAGTCTTAGTACCTTTAGCGTCTACACCTTTTTCTCTAGAAGAAGCTGATGCTAAAGTTTTACCATTTTTATCGTCGATTAACTGAGCATAAATTTCCTTATTACTTTTGTATACAGATAATCTTGGCAATTCAGAAGATCCAGAGATTTTCCCTCTTACTCTTCTTTTGATTCTTATTCTTTTTTCTAATTTACTTAATGCCATAATACTTATAATTTATTAAGCAGATTTACCAGCTTTACGTCTAACAATTTCTCCTACGAATCTTACACCTTTTCCTTTGTATGGTTCAGGCTTTCTGAAAGAACGGATCTTTGCAGCTACCATTCCTAGAAGTTGGTTGTCGTGAGACGTTAAAGTAATAATTGGGTTTTTACCTTTTTCAGTCAATGTATCAACTTTTACTTCACTTGGAAGTTCTAATACGATACCGTGAGAGAATCCTAAAGCTAACTCAAGTTTTTGACCTGCGTGTGAAGCTCTATATCCTACCCCTACTAGTTCAAGTTTCTTTTCGAAACCTGCATTTACACCAACAATCATGTTGTTGATTAACGCTCTGTATAAACCGTGAAGCGCTTTGTGTTGTTTAGAATCAGATGGTCTGTTTACGTTCAGTTCACCATCTTTCTGTTCTATAGTAATTCCTGCTGTAAGCTCTTGAGAAAGTTCTCCTTTAGCTCCTTTTACAGTTACTACACCGTTGTTTTCAGTGATTGTAACTCCAGCTGGAATTGTTATAATTGCTTTACCAATTCTTGACATTTTCCTCTGATTAAAAATTAATAAACATAGCAGATTACTTCACCGCCTACTTTCTCTTCTCTAGCTTTCTTGTCAGTCATTACTCCTTTAGAAGTAGAGATGATAGAAATACCCAAACCGTTTAGTACTCTTGGAAGTTCAGTAGAACCTTTGTACTGTCTCAAACCTGGTCTAGAAGCTCTTTGGATAGACTTGATAGCCGGTTTGTTAGTTTGCTTATCGTACTTTAAAGCGATTTTGATCACTCCTTGAACAGCGTTATCTTCAAACTTGTAGTTTAAGATATACCCTTGATCAAATAAGATCTTAGTAATCTCCTTTTTGATTTTCGATGCAGGAATTTCCACCACTTTGTGGCCTGCGCTTTGTGCGTTCCTTACTCTTGTTAGGAAATCTGAAATTGGATCTGTTACCATTTTTCTTTTATAAATTATTGGTTAAAGAACAATCAGTTTTGAAAAGACTTGAAGAGTAAAATATCAGACTTCAGAAATCTTCGGTCTGATATTTTTATCTTTAGTATCTCGACAACTTAATTGTCCCGATTTTTAATTAGTAATTATTACCAACTAGCTTTTCTTACACCTGGGATAAGACCGTTGTTTGCCATTTCTCTGAAAGTTACTCTGGAAATACCGAACGTTCTCATGTATCCTCTTGGTCTACCTGTTAGTTTACATCTGTTGTGTAATCTTACAGGAGAAGCATTTTTAGGCAATTTTTGAAGTCCTTCGTAATCACCAGCTTCTTTAAGAGCTTGTCTTTTAGCAGCGTATTTAGCAACTAGTGCTTCTCTTTTGCGCTCACGCGCTTTCATTGATTCTTTAGCCATTTCTTAGTTCTTTTTAAATGGTAAACCGAAGTGAGTTAATAATGCTTTAGCTTCTTTATCTGTTTTCGCAGTAGTTACGAAAGTGATGTCCATCCCCTGGATTTTTTTCACTTTGTCAATTACGATTTCAGGGAAGATAATTTGCTCAGTAATACCTAAGTTGTAGTTACCTCTACCATCGAAACCATCTGCTTTGATACCAGAGAAATCTCTGATACGTGGTAAAGCAGAAGAAGTAAGTCTGTCTAAGAACTCATACATTCTCTGAGCTCTCAATGTTACTTTTGCACCTACAGGCATACCTTTTCTTAGTTTGAACGCAGCTTCGTCTTTCTTAGAGATCGTACCTACTGCTTTCTGACCTGTGATGTTTGTCAATTCTTCTACAGCATAATCAATAATTTTCTTATCTGCAGTAGCATCTCCTAAACCTTGTGATACAACGATTTTCTCTAATCTAGGTACTTGCATGATTGACTTGTACCCGAATTCTTCCATCATTGCAGGAACAATTGTCTCTTTATATGCTTTTTTGGGTCTTGCTATAAATTCCATGTTAATTCAAATTATAAAGTTTCACCCGTTTTTTTGTTAATTCTTACTTTCTTATCTCCTTCGATTTTGTAACCGATTTTGATAGCTTTTCCGTCTTTACCAACTAAAGCTACGTTTGAGATATGAATAGAAGCTTCCTTTTCAGTAATTCCTCCCTGAGGATTAGAAGCTGAAGGCTTAACGTGTTTTTTAACGATGTTAAGTCCTGCAACGATTACTCTTGGGTCTCTACCTTCTTTCTTGATCACTTCAATAACTTCACCAGTCTTACCTTTGATATCTTTCTTACCAGTAGTAATGATTACGTTATCTCCTCTTTTTATTTTTAACTTTGACATTTCTTTTAAAAATTTTAAAAATTAAAGTACTTCAGGAGCTAATGAAATGATTTTCATATATTCTTTGTCTCTCAACTCACGAGCAACTGGTCCGAAAACACGCGTTCCTCTCATTTCTCCCGCTGCGTTTAGTAATACACAAGCATTGTCGTCGAATTTGATGTATGAACCATCTTTTCTTCTTACTGCTTTTTTAGTTCTTACTACTACAGCTTTAGATACCTGACCTTTTTTAGCGTTTCCAGATGGCGTAGAATCCTTGATCGTAACAACGATTTTATCACCAACTGAAGCATATCTTCTTCTGGTTCCTCCCAGAACTCTGATAACTAGTACTTCTTTAGCACCTGTGTTATCAGCAACTTTTAATCTTGATTCTGTTTGTAACATTATTACTTAGCTTTTTCAATGATTCTTACTAATCTCCATCTCTTGCTCTTGCTCAAAGGTCTAGTTTCTTGGATCAAAACTGTATCACCTTCTGTGCATTCGTTGTTCTCGTCGTGTGCAGTATATTTCTTCGTTTTTAAAACGAATTTACCGTACATCGGGTGCTTTACTCTTGTAGTTTCGCTAACAACAATAGTTTTTTCCATTTTATTGCTGGAAACCACTCCGATTCTTTCTTTTCTTAAATTTCTATCCATTGTAAAATGAAATTATTGTTTGTTAGTTAACTCAGTATTTAGTCTAGCGATTGTTTTTCTCAAATCTCTGATTTGAATCGGGTTTTCAATTGGGCTGATTGCATGAGCCAATTTCAATTTAGAATATTGAGCTTTTGCTTCAGTTAATTGAGCTTGAATATCACCCGCGCTTAAATTTTTAATATCAGCTTTTTTCATTGTATTCAAAGATTAAAGAGGTTTAACAAAATCGTTAGCAACGATGAATTTAGTAACTAC
>CBFQYI010000462.1:0-3863 GCA_965720825.1 uncultured Chryseobacterium sp.
GCAAAAATTGTGCAAAATAAAGCTAACTCAAAAATAATATTAATTTTATAAAAAATTCTCTGGTAATTATCATCCTTTAATCGTTTAGTGTACAATGAGATAAAACAGCACAGAAAAGTCTATAACAGCCATGATACAGACTTATAGTGATCAAAAGTTATGTTTATCATCCTTTACTGAAAAGAAGTTCTGAACCCCAATGGCGAAAGGCAGGTTTTACTTTTAGATGAAAACTGTTAAAACAATATTCATTTATTTAATTTTTTTGTTGGGGTAAAATTCCGAAATGCCCATCAAGAAGGCTTTGCCGGTCCTATCTTATTCTTAGCCAAAAAAGCAGAAATGAGAAATACCTTTATTTTTTCAATAAAACAGACTGCTTTTTAACACTTTTTTAATCTTTAATCGTTGCACTTATTTTGAACTTTACCTACCTTTGCCTCTGGATGCGGAAAAGATTTTATCAATATTTGTACAGCTTGTTATTTGCGTTGCTTACCGTTTTAGGATGGTACTATGGGCAAATTCAGCAGTATATTTCAACGGATATTTCTTCTGATCTTCATTTTACCACTGATCTTCTTGTTCATCAGAAAAAAAGCTTCAAAGAATCTTTTGGCTTTCTTAAAAATCATGAGGCCAATGATGCTTACAATGTCAGCCATCCCCGTTACAACAAAATCAGAGCTAATCTTTCTGAAAACGACAATGAAAATGACGACAATGTAGAATCATCAGGTTCTACAGAACTTATAGCTCTTTTCAAAGATTGATTCTGGCATCTCATTTCAGGATTTGTCACGACATTTCACAACAGACAAATTGCTGTTTCACTTTCTCAATCAGAACATTTAAAGACCTTACATGATGATCTGTACATCCAGTACAGGGTCATCCGACTGTGATTTTATACTAATTTTTTCGAAAACCTTATCTGCTTTCATACTCTGTTATGAGAGTTGGTAACTCTATTTTTTCAATTATAAATTATTATAAAAACAATATTTATCATGGTCAAGAAAAGTCTCATGTATATCAACTTGTGCCTTATTTTCTTGTTTGTAGGCTGTCAATCTGAAAAAAAGGAAAAAACAGAAGCAGCGTCATTCAATGTTACAAGCCCGCTTATAAAAGATACTTTAGTCAACAAAGATTATGTTGCGCAGATCCGTTCTATCAATCATATTGAGCTTCGTGCCCAGGAAAAAGGATACATCCAGTCTATTTATGTAGATGAAGGACAGTTTGTACAAAAAGGGCAGCTGATGTTCAAAATCATGCCTAATCTTTATGAATCTGATGTAAACCGTGCTAAAGCGGAAACCAAGTACGCAGAAATTGAATATCAGAATACCAAAAACCTTTCTGACAAAAATATCGTTGCTCCTCAGGAAATGGCTATGGCTAAAGCAAGATATGAAAAAGCCCAGGCTGAGCTTTCTTCAATGAATACCCATTTGAGATTCACAGAAATCCGAGCTCCATTTACCGGAATTGTAGGAAAATTACATGTAAGAAAAGGAAGCCTTATAGATGAAGGCGAGCTGGTAACGGAGCTTTCAGACAACAGCAAAATGTGGGTATACTTCAATGTTCCCGAAGCTGAATATCTTAACCAGATGGATGCGAAAAAAGATAACAATCCATTGCATGTACGTTTAAGAATGGCCAATGGCAAAGAGTTCACACAAGACGGTATCGTACAAACCATAGAGTCTGATTTTGACAATGAAACGGGAAATATCGCTTACAGGGCTACTTTTCCAAATCCAAAAGGATTGTTGAGATACGGAGAAACCGGAAACATTGTTATTACTTCACCTTATGCCAATGCGATGATGATTCCACAGAAAGCGACTTTCGAAGAGCTGGAAAAGAAATATGTCTATGTAATTGGTAAAGATGGTAAAGTACATGCAAGAGAAATAAAAGTAGCTGCCGAATTACCTCATATTTATGTAGTGGCTTCAGGATTAGGAAAGGATGAAAGAATTCTTCTTGAAGGTCTTAGAATGGTACAGGAAAACCAGAAGATCAGCTCAAAGTACCAAAATCCTGAAAAAGTAATGTCGAACCTGGATCTGTACGCCGAGTAACCCAAAAGCAGCATTATGTTTAAAAAAGTAATACACCGACCGGTTTTCGCCATTGTGATATCGGTTGTGATCCTGTTTATGGGAGGGATTGCTATGAAGCAGCTTCCTACAGAACAGTTTCCAAAAATTGCCCCTACCACAGTAGCTGTTTCTATTGCCTATCCGGGAGCGAGTGCAGATGTATTGGTAAAATCATCTTTGATTACGATTGAAAATGCCATCAATGGAGTTCAGGGAATGCGTTACATCACTACTGACGCCACCAGTGCAGGAGAAGCAACGGTAAACGTTGTCTTTGATCCCGGAACTGATCCCAATGAAGCGGTGGTTCTGGTAAAAACCAGAGTGGATCAGGTAATGCCTTTATTACCCGAACTTGTACAGAAAGAAGGGGTTGTAGTAAACCCAATTCAGCCAAGTATGCTGATGTACGTAAACCTTTACAGTACGAATAAAAGTATGGATGAAAAATTCCTGTACAACTATTCTATGGTAAATATCATCCCGGAAATTAACCGTATCCACGGGATTGCAAAATCTCAGATTCTGGGTAGCCGTAGATATGCCATGCGTATCTGGCTGAATCCTGACCGTATGCGTGCATATTCTATTTCTGTAGATGAGGTGATGAAGGCCATTGGCGAACAGAGTATCATCGGACGTCCGGGAAGAATCGGGCAAAGTTCCGGTATTGCAGCACAGTCGCTGGAATATGTATTGACTTATAAAGGACAATATAATAAACCGGAAGAGTATGAAAACATCATTGTCCGTTCCAACGCAGAAGGAGAAAATGTAAAGCTGAAAGATATTGCCAAAGTGGAACTTGGAAGTGAGTTCTTTGATATTTATTCCAATCTTGACGGGCATCCTTCCGCCTCTATCGTTTTAAAACAGAATTACGGAAGTAATGCCAATGACGTGATCAGAGATGTGAAAGCAAAACTGGCAGAAATGAAAGGAAACTTTCCTCCGGGAGTTGATTATAAAATCAGTTATGACGTATCTCAATTCCTGGATGCTTCCATTGAACAGGTAATGCATACCTTGAGAGATGCATTTATCCTTGTAGCCATCGTGGTTTTCATTTTCCTTGGTGACTGGCGTTCTACGTTGATTCCTATTATTGCCGTACCGGTTTCTCTGATCGGAACTTTTTTTGTCATTCAGTTCTTCGGATTAACCATCAATTTGGTTACTCTTTTCGCATTGGTATTGGCAATCGGTATTGTGGTGGATAACGCCATTGTTGTCATTGAGGCCGTTCACGCCAAAATGGAAGACAGCAATATTTCGCCTTACAAAGCGGTTAAAGAAGTAATGGGTGAAATTGCAGGTGCTATTATTGCTATTACAGCCGTGATGGTAGCCGTGTTTATCCCTATTTCATTTATGACTGGTCCTGTGGGAACTTTCTATCGTCAGTTTTCCATTACCATGGCAAGCTCTATTGTGATTTCAGCAGTAGTGGCACTTACTCTGACTCCGGTTTTGGCTGCAATGTTATTGAAAAACCATCATGGAAAGCCTAAGAAAGTCAATATTTTCACCAAAGCTTTAGACTCATTTAACAGCGGGTTTGATAAAATAACAGGAAAATACGCTTCATTCCTTAGAAAAATTGTGAGCCGAAAGGTCGTAACATGGGGAATTCTGATCGCTTTCTGTGCCGGAATTGTGATGATCAATAAAGTACTTCCGGGCGGATTTATCCCGAACGAAGATCAGGGAACTATTTATGCGATTATCCAGACACCTCCGGGTTCT